>JBNKEN010000045.1:0-4133 GCA_050288805.1 Pseudoalteromonas sp. | reverse complement strand
AGGCCGCGGCGCCGAGGGCGCCACTGCGTGAGAAACAACCTAAGCCCCACACCATGGTTACATCGGACCGCGGTTGCGGGCCACGCTCCATGCATACACGAAGCTGCCGGTGATCTTGGCTTGGCTGTCCTGATGCGAGGTGGTCCATTCGATGTCGGTGAAATTGAGCGTGATTTGCTCGGTCGACATGTCGTTGGGATGCGACTGGGCTTCGACCGAACTTATCATGCAGTTCCACAGCTTGATGGTCATGATGTTGCCGATGATGCTGCTGCCGTCACCGTCGAGGTTGGCATTGCGGCAGATAAAGATCTGCGTCGGGTCACTGCCGTCGTCGATTGGGGTGGCAGACAGGCAGTGCTTGTAAAGCAACGGCGATGTCTTATCCAGGTATTTGACCGCGGTGATGTCATGCAACATGGGGCGGCCCGAAGTCCGTGCCGCGTTGCTGACGTCGGTGGTCATCTGCTGTTTCATACCGAAATGGGTGGAAACCAGTTCGATACAGCCCGAAAGATCGTCACCGGCATCGACCAGTTCACCGTCGATTAAACTTGCACCGGCCAGATCGGTGAGGCCGGGTTTTAACAGTACTAAGTCCACAATAGTCTCCTATTTTCGCTAGCTTATGACGGTAAGTCGGCGACTAAACGAATAGATGTTGTCAGTTCTTCCAGCTGGAAGTGCGGTTTCAGGAATACGGTGGCACGGTAGGCGCCAGGTTTTCCCGGGACGTCGGTGACATCGATACGGGCTTCGCGCAGCGGGAACTTGGATTTGATCTGCTGCGACGCCGTGTCGTCCAGCAACACGTACTGGGCTATCCAGGTGTTGAGGTAGGCCTCGACATTCTGGCGGGTCATGAAGCTGCCGATCTTCTCGCGCATCAGCACCTTGATGTAGTGGGCAAAGCGTGAGGCCGCCAGCACATAAGGCAACATGGCCGAAATCCGTGCGTTGGCGGTGGCGGAGTCGGTCAGGTAGGCCTTGGGCTTGTTGGTGCTCTGGCCGCCGAAGAAGGCCGCCTTGTCGGTACCCTTACAATGGCAGATCGCCATAAAGCCGAGGTCGTTGAGCTCTTTTTCGCGGCGGTCGGTGATGGCCACTTCGGTCGGACAGGTCAGGGCGATGTCGCCTTCTTCCGATTCGAAGGTGTAGGCGGGCAGGCCTTCGACCAGACCACCGCCTTCTACGCCGCGGATCGCCGCGGTCCAGCCGTACAGGGCAAAGGCATTGGTAATACGCTGCGCCAGTACATAGGCCGGGTTACCCCACAGTACCTTGGACGGGTTGACCTGTTTGCGGGTCAGTTCAATTTCGACACCGTCGCCGTCGACCGCGGTGAGGATCTGCGGATTGCCTTCGCTATCCAGCACCGGATTACCTTCTTCATCGACGGCAAACTGGTTCATCGCCACGTCTTCGTCGAAATAGATGTTTTCGACCGGGTTGTTCTCGTGATGGTACGGCGGACGCAACATCACGCGCGGCAGCGTCAGGGTGATATAGCGCGAGTCTTCCGTTTCGCGGAACGAACGCCATTTGATAAGTTCGGCGCTTTCGAAAATCTTGGTCAGATCGCGTGGCTTGAACAGGTTGCCGAAGTCGTCCATATCGAACAGCTTGGCCCAGGCCGACGCGATAAACGGTGCATGGGCGGCCGCGGCCACACCGCTGATCATCTCGAGGAAGCGAATATCGCGGGCCGAGCGGCCGAGACTGAAATCGCCGACCAGCACCGAGTAGGGTTCGCCACCGTAGGTGCCGTATTCGTCTTCATAGATCAGCTTGAACAGGGCGCTTTGGTCGAATTCCACCGCCTTGTCGAGATCTTTATAGAGCTCTTCAAAGGTGACGTTAAGCAGTTTTATCTTCAGCTTGGCGCCGGTTTCGGTGTTCATCACCAGGTAGTGCAGGCCGCGCCAGCTGGCTTCCAGCGCCTGGAAATCCGGGTGATGGATAACATGGTTAAGCTGGCGGCAGATGATCTTGTCTTTTTGGCTGACGCGACGGGTGATAACGCCCGCGACGTTGACCTCGCCTTCGGCTGGCAGCAGATCGTCGTTGATGATCAACTGTTCGACAAATTCGGCGATCAGTTCCAGCGCGTAGGGTTTCTGGTTGTCTTCCAGGATCATCTGGCCGCGGTCAAGCAGCAACATGATCTCGGTGCCGGCGACCAATTGATCGGCAAAGGCGGTGAGGATGGCTTCCTTGCGCTCTTTTTCATCGTTCAGGGCACGCGCTTCGTTGATGGCCGGCAGCAAATCGCTTACCACGCCCTTGAGCGCGTCTTTGCGATCGCTTTCCAGAATTTCTGCAAGCAGGTTGCCCAGTGCATCGTTACCGTCGAGCTTGGCGAGAAAGTCGCGCAGGCGGCTGCGTTGCTGATAGAGCTCATTCAGTGCAGGAATTTGCAGGACAACGGCGTCCGGTGAAAAGTCATCGATATGATGAAATTCAACCGATACGCCAAGCTGGCCGCCTTTACCTAAGGTATTAGGCACGTTGAAGGCGACTTTGGGAGCGGTGGAATCCAATACCTTGTTGAAGTTGTCGCGGTCTATCTGCACCAACTTCCGCTCCCTCAGCGAGGGTTGCTTAACATCTGACTTGCCCGAGAGGGAAGCCAGTACCCCGACGATAAAGGGGATTTCTTTCTTTTCCAGGGCGCCACCCGTTTCTACATCGTAGGTGATCTGGACCCTGGGGGGTCTGACTCGACTGAGTCGGTGTTGTATGCTCTCTGCCATGCGGTTTTCTCCGTGGTTAGTTGCGAGCTAGGGTCATTAATAGTTGCTAGTGAGGCTGACTTTTGGTGTAAACCTCAGAGCTTCCGAACTGTTGAATCTGGATATCGCCGCGAGCAATCAGGTATTGCAGGGCTGCGGTGACAAGTTCGCGGGCGTTTTGCAGGCGCTGGCGGGAAACCCACCATTGGGTTATGCCTTCGAGGGTGTCACCGGCGTGGGGATGAGCACCGAAGTACTCCTGAATATCCTTGGCGATCATTTCTATCTGTAACTGGCTTTGGTCCATGTATCGTCTCGCGAGTCTGATAAATTTAAATTACATCCCCGTTCTGTAGACAAATCCCATGCCAATAATTATCTGTGCATAACCTGTTGAATACAGGTGTTATTTTTGTGTTTTAATACGCGGGTAGTGAGGCGTTTTTGCCTCACCGGAACCGATCTTTAACGATAAGTTGATAATCATTTCGCGGTGTTGGCAAAGGGTGGGGTCATTGAGCCGCGCTGAGGCTTTTTTGCCTCAGCCGGGCAAAAAAAACCTCGGCACCTGGGCCGAGGTCGGGAGAGTAAAATGGGGATGTCAGCCGGTATAGCTGGAGCGATCGATGCCGTGTTTCTGCATCAAGCGGGTAAAGGTGCGACGTTCCTTGTCTGCAAACTGGGCGGCGCGAGATATGTTGCCGCTGAACCGGGTCAGTAGCTGATCTATGTAACGGCGCTCGAATTGATTGATAACCTTGGTCTTCTCTTCCTGAAAAGAGCCACAATTCTGGAGTTGGTTAGTGATTTCAGGCAGTGACGCATCGTCTATGAGCGATTCTTTGGTCAGCACGAAGAGGCGGCGAATGTAGTTTTCAAGTTCCCTGACGTTGCCGTGCCAGAGCCGCTGCCGAATGTGTTGCATGATGCGTCGTGAGAGCACTTTATTTTGCTTTCCCGTGTTGCAGGCAAGCCGGGCGAGAAAGTACTGGGCGATCAGCAGGGAATCGCTTTCACGCTCTCGCAGCGGTGGCAGTTCGATCTTCAATACGTCCAGCCGGTATAATAAATCTTCACGAAAATCGCCGCGTTTTACTCGCTCACCGAGTGGTTGGTTGCTGGCGGCAACTACCCTGACGTTCACGCGTTTGGTACTGTGCTGTCCGACGGGACGGATTTCCTGTTCCTGCAAAAAACGCAATAGCGCAACCTGGCCTTTTGTCGGCAGGCTGTCTATTTCGTCGAGAAACAGGGTTCCACCGTCGGCCGCCTCAAGTAACCCGATACGGGATGAAGTGGCCCCTGTGTAGGCGCCTTTGCTATGGCCGAACAACTCGCTTAACAACAGATCTTCCTGTAATGCACCGCAGTTGACCGGAATAAACGGACCGGCACGTCTAT
>JBNKEN010000044.1:0-14750 GCA_050288805.1 Pseudoalteromonas sp. | reverse complement strand
TTCCGGACAATTTTTTGCCTGGTAACCATAGCGTTTTGGAACCACCTGACCCCATGCCGAACTCAGTAGTGAAACGAAACAGCGCCGATGATAGTGTGGCATCTGCCCATGTGAAAGTAGGACATTGCCAGGCTCCTAATTAAGTAAAAAACCCGCTCAATGAGCGGGTTTTTTGCGTTTTGGCCGAAGATACCGGCGAAGAAATACATCCTGTAGCCGGGTAACATCGGTCATCCATGGCCCAACCTCAGTAAACTGCGAAGCTACGCTTCGGTTTTACTTCGCCTACTTGAGCAGGCGACAAAAATATCGGGAATCACATTATTCACCACATCCATGTGGTTCACCCGCAAGGGGCGGACTGACGTCATTCTGATTTTTTCCAGCAAATCTCGGTGGCACGCCGAAGGGCAGGACAGCCCGGAGTAAAGCAGGGTGAAGTCGGTTCACAGACGAAGTGATGAGTTTCACTTCGGCCCGGCTGAACGGAATGAGCTAGTACACCTGATTAAAGGCCGTTCCTTGCCATCCATGGCATCACGGCACTCGTGGCTCCCTTCACATCGAAACCCGCTCTATGAGCCGGTTTTTTTGCGTTTAGTTTTTTCAATACTTCTTCACGCATGCGAGCCTCGCACTTTTGCTATATCACTGCTTCCCGAGACAATTAAACCTTGCCGAACGCTTAATTAGTTAACTCGTCTTTCTCGTTATGGTAAAAAAGTGTCATAACAACTAGAAAAGAAACGAGAGATGTTCGATTTATATCATTGGTTTGATCTTATCGGGGTGGCCGTTTTTGCAATATCCGGCACCTTACTGGCCCGGGAAAAGAGCATGGACGGGTTTGGAGTTGTTGTGCTTGCATCCGTTACAGCAATAGGTGGTGGAACGTTGCGGGACGTTATTCTTGATGTGCCGGTGTTTTGGCTTCATGACCAAAGCTATTTTATTACGATTTTATTCACTGCGGTATTTACGATTTTATGGCTCAACTTTAAAGCCGACTTCCCTCATTTTATGTTGCAATTGGCTGATGCACTGGGATTGGCCTTCTTCGCCGTGATGGGGATGCTGAAGGCAATTAACCTTGGGATGCCAGATCTGACCGCCATTGTTATGGGAACTATCACCGGGTGTTTCGGTGGTGTGATACGCGATGTGCTGGCAAGAGAAATCCCCATGCTGTTGAAGGGAGAATTATACGCAATTACCTGTATCGCCGGCGGGATAGTGTTGACTCAGTCTTTAAACCTCGGCATTAGCACCGATGTAGCGATGATCTCGGGGGGATTCACTATTTTGTTGCTGCGCCTGGCTGCAATCCGCTGGAAGCTGGGATTACATGTTTTCAGGTATATTGACTAGAATTTGATTTAAAGGGAATGAATGGACAAGGAATGTGTCACTCGCTCGCATCTATACACGTGCCCAGGTTGGGGTCAGCGCCCCCGAAGTTTGTGTTGAAGTCCATATAGGTAATGGCTTACCGGCATTCCATATTGTCGGTTTACCCGAAACGTCGGTAAAGGAGGCAAAAGACAGGGTAAGAAGCGCCATTGAAAATGCCCACTTTATATTTCCTCCGCAACGCATCACTGTGAATCTTGCTCCGGCTGATTTGCCGAAGGAAGGCGGGCGTTTTGATTTAGCCATCGCGGTTGGCGTGCTGACAGCCTCCGGTCAGCTAGCATCCTCTCGCCTTACCGAGCTAGAATTTTACGGCGAGCTTGCCCTCAACGGCGAAGTGAGAGCCATCAACGGTATCATTCCCACCTTAATCGAGGCAGGGAAACACGGACGTTGCTGTTATTTGCCCGCACACAATGATGAAACTGCAAGCTTGGTGAGCCATGTCCCGCGTAAGGCTGTAGGGAGTTTACAGGAACTGTGGGCAGATCTCAGTGGTCAGCAAGTGTTGCCATTAAATCAAGCTTATTCAATCCGGCAATTCGATAATGTTGATCTGCCGGACATGGCAGAGGTCAAAGGCCAGGAAGGGGCAAAAAGGGTGTTGGAAATAGCGGCGGCAGGGGCGCATAACGTTCTTTTTATCGGCCCGCCCGGCACCGGTAAGTCAATGTTGGCTCAACGTATGCCTGGGATCCTTCCCCCAATGAGCGAGGAAGAAGCACTGGAGTGTGCGTCAATATACTCGTTATGTGGTCGTGCCATCGATCCTGCGCGTTGGCGCGAGCGTCCCGTCAGGGGGCCTCATCATACCTGTTCTGCGGTTGCTCTGGTCGGCGGTTCGTCTATTCCCCGTCCAGGAGAGGTGTCATTAGCCCACAATGGTATATTGTTTCTCGACGAACTTCCCGAGTTTGAGCGTAAGGTTATCGACAGTCTGCGTGAACCGATGGAAACCGGCAAGGTGATGATTTCGCGCGCTGCCCGGCATATCGAATTCCCCGCCCGCTTTCAACTTATCGCCGCGATGAATCCGAGTCCCTTGGGCGGATTGCGCGACAAACGTGCGACACCCGATCAGGTGTTGCGTTACCTTTCCCGTATTTCCGGGCCGTTCGTCGATCGAATCGATTTGCAGGTCGAATTACCTAAGTTGAGCAGCGCGGAGCTGCAAAGTAAAAGCAAAAGTGAATCGAGCGAGCAGATACGACTGCGGGTCCTTGAAGCGCGGCAAATGCAGTTTTCTCGCCAGGGAAAGGCCAATGCGCACCTCAGCAACAAAGAGCTTGAAGTATATTGTCCGTTGGGTAAGGAAGAGGCCTCATATCTTGCCAAAGCGAGCGACAAGCTTTCCCTGTCACCACGCTCGTATCACAGGTTAATCAAGGTCGCTCGTACGATTGCAGATCTGCGAGGGGGTGAGCACATCAAGCTCAGTGATATACAGGAAACCTTACATTACAGGGCCTTTGAGCGACTTATTGCACAACTGACCCGCTATTGAGGGGTCAGGAGGATGAGAGCATATAGCCTTTACCACGCACGGTTACGATACGTTTTTGCTCTTTTTCATCGCCGAGTTTTTTGCGCAGGCGACCGATAAGCACGTCCACAGTTCTGTCGTTCGGGCTCCAGTCGGGCTGTCCTATTTCTTCGGACACCTTTTCCCGGGAGGTGGCCTTTCCTGCATTGGCCAGCAGGCATATCAAGACCTTATGCTCAGCCTCTGTCAGGCGGAGTTCTTCGCCGAGGCCGTTGATCAGGGTGCGGTTGTCCGGATGCAGTTTAAAATCGGCGTATTCTATATATTCTTCGCCGTCATCTTTTTGTGCAGCCGGATTAAGGCGTTTGTACAGGGCGCGCATGCGCAGTTCAAGCTCAAGCAGATCGACCGGTTTGCATATGTAGTCGTCGGCTCCTTGCGCCAACCCCGTGATACGATCTTGCTGGGAGTCCCGGCTGGACAGCATGATGACACCTATGTCGGTCAGGCTGTTGAGCTCTCTGGCCAGTTGCAGGCCGTCCTTTTCCGGTAACACGATATCGACGATTGCCAGCTGGATAGCGCCATGTTCAAGCGTTCCACCTGCCTGGATAAGCTCTAGGGCCCTGCCGCCGGTGCCATCGACTTCAAATGAAAACTCGGTCGCGGCAAAATGGCTGAGAATACGTTTTACCAGTAACTCATCATCTTCAACTAGCAATACATTGATGGTCATAATCTTATCCGGGTTGCAGGTTTCGCTAATGCCCTTGCGCACTATTAACGGAAGTGTTGGATTCTTAAGGATTCTATTTGTTGTACATTGAGAGTCAACAATTTAGTCGAACTATAATATTACCAAATTAGTGGTAGCAGAGGCGTTGCTTTTCATTTTTACACCAAGTGAGGAAATCCCGCAACGTTCTGGGCTCGGTATAAATATATCCTTGCACCAGGATGCCCGGAAAGTGGCGGGTCAGGTACTCCATCTCTTCATCATTTTCCACACCGTCAGCCACCAGGGTGAGGTGACTGCTATCGGCCAGTTCGACCAGGTGACTGATAATGGTTTGATTGAAGCGGTCTGTTTTGATGTCGGCAATGAGCGACTGGGCCAGCTTGATTTCATCTAGTGGGAGCTGCTGCAGTTGTTGGTGGCTGATATAACCGCAACCGAAATCGTCGATGGCGATTTGGAACCCGTTTATCTTGAGGCGGTTAATCGTCTCGAGTTGAGCCGGGTCGGTAGAGAGGCGATGTTCGGAAATTTCGATGACGATTTGATTCGGTGAGAGCCCATTCAGCGAAAGCAACATGCAAAGTTTGTCCGGGCAGCTTAAATCGGCCAGTTGCGAGGGATGAATGTTAAAACCAAATTTTATGTCTTCTCCCAAGGTATGGAGAATTTCTTTAAACTCGGGAGCTGCCTGTTCCAGCAGCTGGAATGTGATCAGGTTTAATAAGTCATAGGATTGTGCCAGAGGAATGAACTCATTGGCGCCCAGGGGCTCAGGGTAAGCGTCACAAAGTAGTTTGGCGGTGACCTCGACGCCGCTGATGTGCCCCTTGCTTGCATCTACCTTGGGTTGGTAAAAAGGCTGTATTTGTTTCCGCCGAATCGCATCCAGCAATTGCAATCGGGTAAGTCGAACGGCTGGGCGAACATGGTGATGGTGCATCAGCTCATATTTGTGCAGCATCAGTTTAACTTCAGGCAGGGAAATGGGCTTACTGATATTACCGATCAGGTGGGTATGGTGCTGGCGTGCAAGATCTGAAGCAAGATCAATGACCTTTGGCTCCATATCGGAAATAATAACGATTCCTCCCTGATAATGCAGACGGCCGAGTTCCCGGATAAGTTCCATTCCGTCGATATCCGGCATTTTGAGGTCGGTGAACACTAAGTCGAACAAATGAGGAGTTTGGCGCAGTTTCTCTAAGGCTTGCACTGAATTGTCGAAGTAACTGACCTGGTTTTGTCTAAGCTCCTGAAATATAGCTTTCATTACTGTTAAGATCGCCGGAGAGTCGTCGACCACCAGTATTCGATGCTCCTTGGATGTCATGTCTGCTCCCTGCGCTTAAATTATCCCTCAGTAAGACTAGCCGGTTGCGGCTAAAATGCCAGTCTTGGGCCGTGCTCAATGAGGTCAAATTAGTTATTGAGTGGTTATTTTTGCCAAAATCTTGCGACCTTTCAAATTGAATGCTAAAAATAGCTAGCATAAATAAAGGGTTATATATTGGTCCGAAAATTGATGGTAATAACATAACAAGGGGGTCATCAGCTGGCTGAAACGCCAATTGATTACCCCGTACAATGTAATTATCAGCGCATATATATTGAGGTGATTATGTCAGGACAAGGTTCCGGCGGTAACGTGCTTGCCGCGATTTGTAATGTTTTCTTCCCCGGATTGGGGCAGTTGGTGCAGGGGCGCATATTGGCTGCGCTGATCTTCGCCATCGTGTTTTTCGGCGGAGTAGCGCTCTGGTGGTTGATCGTACCCGGCATCATAGCGGCGATCGCCTACGTTTGGGCGATAGTCGATGCGGCTAAATTTAAGGCCGATTAGAGCAAAAAAAGCAGCCAAAGGCTGAAACTGGCGGCACTCGCCAGTGTAGAGATAACGACATTCCCGGCCAGCAAGCTCTGTTGCTGGCCGATTTGATTGGCAACCAGATAGGCGTTGACTCCAAGAGGAGAGGCGCTCAGCAAGGTGACCAAGGCAACCTTTGCCTGCTCCAATGAAAAGACATACTGCGCAGTCACATAAACACAGGCCGGCAACAGGGCCAGTTTAACCACAGTAAGCAGTGTGGTCGCCATCCATTTGTCACTGACCTTATACAGCGTAAGGTTTGCCCCGAGCACGAAGAGGGCACCGGCGATCGCCGGTGTTGATAACAACACTAAGCCGTCCTGTAGTGCAGGGGGAACTTTAATTGCCAGCAGGTTGAAAACGATCCCGAGCGAAATGCTGGCAACGATGGGGTTGAGTAAGATGTCGGCGGCAAAGCGTCGCCAACGGAAGCTATTTTCTCCCGCCCCCGAAGACAGCAGAAACGTAAGCGCAAACAGCAGGGCGCTGTGAAAGGTGATAATAATAAACACCAGGGCGGCGGACTCTTTGCCTAGTGCCGCAATAATAACGGGTAACCCTACCAGCATAGTGTTGGAATACACCCCGCCAAGCGCTAAGGTTGCGGCACCGTCTCGCGGCATGGCGAAACGGCGCGCCGAAGCGTAAAGGAGCAGATAGCAGGCGACAACAGGAAGATAAAAGCTGAGCATCAACGGGGCATCCAGGCTTTCCCGTAGCGGTGCCTGCGCCATGCCGGAGAATAAAAAAGTGGGGATGGCGATGTAAAATACGAACCGGCTGAGTCCTTTCAGTTGCTCTGCGGATAAAAAGCCCGAACGCGCGCTGATATAGCCGGTGAAGACCACGAAAATGAGCGGGAAAATAATTGAGAAGACGGCCATACTGAACTTCCGAAAGCAAGTTGGCGGGATCATACCAGTTTAGTTGCGATCGGAAAGCCTGTTTTTATGTGTTGAGGGAAGGGAAATAAACCGCCCGGGACGGTAGACAAAGCCGTGATGGGGCTGTATAAATCGCCGGTTTTAGTGAGTCCTTAGCGGCACATGTGTGTTGTACCTGAGAGAAAGCAGATGGAATATCAATTTATTCGCGAGCCCGCCTACGGTTTTCGCGCCCGTTTCAACCAAGAGCATGCCTTGTTCGGGCGCTGGTTAAGCGAAGAGGTTGCAAAGGAGCGTCTTAGCGAGCTGGAAGCCTGCGTGGTCGAGGTGGAAAAAAATCGCGAGGAGGTTGTTTTTCCCGGACGTGAGATCCGCCTGACGCTGTCTGCCGATGAGGCCTTATTGCAGGAACATGCGCTGTTTCATGGCGACCCGGACCTTTCCGCATTTCAGGATGATATGTTGATGATGGACGAAAGCGGCATGATGGCCGCCTGCGGATTTGAAGATTTCGTCGCTATGCTCGTTGCCTGGCGGGCATTCGTCGGCGCCTGAGCATTAGCTCTTTTCGAGCAATTGATTCAGCGCATGGATGCGGTTGCTCATCCCTTCGATAATGCGATCCTTGATCTTTTCCCGAATGTTGGCCGGCAGACGAGTCAGGGCGTCCGGGGTAATGGCCAAAACTATGGTATCACTGAGGGCGCGGGCATTGACGCTGCGTTCGCGAAGGCTGACAAACGCGCCTTCGCCGACAAATTCCCCCGCCGAGACACGGCCTATTTCTTTCCCGTTATTTTGATGAAATATGCTCAGCTCGCCGCTTAACAGGATATAAAGCTGGTTATCCTGTTCATGCTCTTTAAATGCAAAGCGCCCCTTGCTGATAAGGTAAAGGTGGCTGAAGGACTCCAGCACAATCTGGCGCTCTGCCAGCGTAAAATCGCGAAAAAAGCTTAAGCGATTGATGATTTCCAGTTGCTTGATAACGGGGATATGTCCGATCAGTCTCATAGTCAGGCTAGCGCACGGGGTTTTACTGTATATTGCGTTCTTTCAGTTTGCGCGTCAATGTGTTGCGCCCCCAGCCTATCTTATGTGCGGCTTCCTGTTTATGTCCGTGACAATTGGCAAGGGCGGCCTTTATCAGTCGGGTTTCCAGCTGGGCCTGTACTTCCGGCCAGATATTTTCCTTGCCCTGTTTGAGTTCCTTATTGAGCCACTGCTGGAACAGATCCAGCCAGTCACCCTCGCCGGGTATGTGTTGCGGCGTCTGGATTTCGGGTGGCAGGTCATCGGTGCTTATCAACTCCCCCGGCGCCATCACTGTAAGCCAGCGGCAGGTGTTTTCGAGCTGGCGCACATTGCCAGGCCAGGGGAAGATCTTCAATACCTGCGCGGCTTCCGGCGTCAGTACCTTACTCTCGATTTTAAGTTCTTGGGCGCTTTTGTCTAAGAAGTGCTGAGCGAGTTTTTCTATGTCTTCCGTGCGTTCCCTCAGCGGCGGCAGGCGCAGGCGCACCACATTCAGGCGGTGGAAAAGGTCTTCCCGAAACTTGCCTTGCTTGACTAGGGTTTCCAGATCCTGGTGTGTCGCGGCGATAATACGGACGTCGACCTTGATGCTCTGATGCCCGCCGACCCGGTAAAACTCGCCGTCGGCCAATACCCGCAGCAATCGGGTTTGCACATCCAGGGGCATGTCACCGATTTCATCGAGAAACAAAGTGCCGCCGTCGGCCTGCTCGAAGCGTCCCTTACGCACGCTGTCTGCGCCGGTAAAGGCGCCTTTTTCATGGCCGAACAGTTCCGACTCCACCAGTTCCTTGGGAATCGCCGCCATGTTAAGGGCGATAAACTCTTTTTCCTTGCGCGGGCTGTGGTTATGCAGTGCGCCGGCAACCAGCTCCTTACCTGTGCCCGATTCACCGTTGATCAACACGCTCATGCTGGAAGCCGAGAGCTTGCCGATGGCGCGGAAAACCTCCTGCATGGCAGGCGCTTCGCCGATAATATCCGGGGTTTTTTGGTTGCTCGGTTTGCGCTTTTGTTTTTTGGAACTGCTGGCGCGGATGGCACTTTCCACCAGGTTGATTGCTTCGTCCAGATCGAACGGCTTGGCCAGGTATTCAAAGGCCCCTTTTTGGAACGCCTGCACCGCCGAATCGAGATCCGAGTGGGCGGTCATGATGATCACCGGCAGGCCGGGATTATCTCGCACTATGCCTTCGAGCAGCTCCATGCCGTCTATGCCAGGCATGCGAACGTCGGAGAGCAGCACCGCGGGCTGGCTGAATTCGAGCGCCGTCAATACATCCTGGCCGTTGGCGAAACTTTCGGTATGATATCCGGCCCTTGTCAGTGCTTTTTCCAGCACAAATCGAATCGATGCGTCATCATCTACTAACCAGACAGTTTTCATGCGCAGTCTCACCTCATTCACTTAACCCTGCAGGGGCAGATAGATATTAAATTCCGTATGACCGGGCCAGCTGTCGCATTCGATAAAACCGTTATGTTGGTCTACCAGGGTTTGGGCGATCGACAGGCCGAGCCCCGAACCGCCTTCCTTGTTGGTCACCATAGGGTAAAACAGGGTTTCCTTGAGCGCCGGTTCGATTCCCGGGCCGTTGTCGATAATTTGGATCAGTATGGCGTTTCTGATGGTTTTGTTATGTCGCCTTACATGATGCTTAACCCTGGTTTTAAGCGTAATGGTGCCGCCCCGCCTAAGCGCCTGTTGTGCATTTCTGACTATGTTCAGCACAACCTGTTGGATCTGGCCCTGATCGATCGAAATATCCGGAATGCTGGGGTCATAGTCTTTCACCAGAGAAATTTCGTTGCTGTTGTCGAGCATACTTAACCGCACAACGGATTCCAGCGTCTGGTGAATGTTACAGCTTACCTTATGCGGCAGCTGGTTCGGTCCCAGCAGGCGATCGACCAGCTTGGTCAAGCGGTCCGCTTGTTCAATGATCAGCTCGGCGCATTCGTAGCGTTCCTTCTGATCGACCTCATACTGCAATAATTGCGCCGCTCCGCGGATTCCGCCCAGCGGATTCTTTATTTCATGCGCCAGGCCGCGGATCAGGGTGCGCGCCGCCTGGTATTGATGCATCTGGTGCGAGGCCTGATCGTGGCGGATTTCGTTATCGGTTTGCCGCAGTTCAAGCAGCACATAGCGGGTATTCCGGTACTGTAACTGGCGGCTGTTGACCGCCAATATGGCATGACGCGCATCGCTGAAAACCACGTCAGCCTTGAGCTGGTGGCAATCGACGCCGTCCTTCAGGGTGTACCTGTCGATCCGTTCAAGGTCGATGGAATGGTAGTTAAACAGGGTATCGAGCTTTTGCCCAATCAGGCGTTTTGTCGCCAGCCCCAGCAACTCGCTGCAACTGCCGTTGGCATAAACAACACGAAATTCATCGTCCAGCAAAATCACGGAGGTACTGAGATTTTGCCAAATGGCGTTCAACATGTTTGGATCAAATGTTTCATTATCGGGCATGGTTGCACCATTTTAGTGCGTTGGTTGTTGTGATTGTAGGGGAACTGCACATGGTTGGGAAAGACTTTTGTCCAGATTGAGTTTTAAGGCCCGGTGATCACCGAACGACGGTGCATGTAAAAGGTAATTGGCCTACTGATAGCAACAACCTCGCCGAGTTGATCGAGCAGTTTCAGCTCAAGGCTGTGCTCTCCGCGATCGACATCGCGCATCACAAATACGCTGCTGCTTTTCGGGTCGCCATATGGGGCCCCGTCGAGCAAAAGCTGTACCTGAAAGCCCGGGGTAAAGTTGGGCAAAATGCGTCCCGATACATGGACAGAGCCGGCGTTGTCGCGAATGGTCGCTTCATGTTTCGGGGAGACGATTTCAATTTCGTAAACCAGCTCCTGAGGCTGAGTCGGTTTTTCATTGAGAATGCTGGTATCTGCGGTCGGCATAGAAATGGTGTTGCTGTTGAGCTTTACTTCTTTCGCGCCCGGCCTTGGTGTGTCGGAGAAAACCAGCACGCCTTCGCTGTTATGCCAGACATAAATCTTTTTCTCGCCTGCGTGTAAACTCTGGGCGGATGTCAGCACAATCAATAAAAACAGGAAACGTATCACCACATCAGGTCCTTTTTAACGCTTGTTATTAGTTTATACGCTCGACGCAATTAATTCACCGTGCCGGCAGGTCATCTGAGCTTCCATGTACCGAACCGGACACGCGAGTTTAACTTTAGGCGAAAAGTCATGATTTCTCCATAAAAAAAGCCTGCTGAGCAGGCTTTGAGAACACACATTTTTAATTATCTGAGTTCAGACAATTCGTTTCAGCTTATACGCTGTAGTACATTTCGAACTCAACAGGGTGAGTTGTCATGTTAAGCTTTTCGATTTCCTTCTTCTTCAGCTCGATGTAAGCGTCGATCAGGTCGTCGGTAAATACGCTGCCTTGAGTCAGGAACTCACGGTCTGCATCCAGACACGCCAGCGCTTCTTCCAGTGAAGACGCAACGGTCGGGATCTCGGCCGCTTCTTCAGCAGGCAGATCGTACAGGTCTTTGTCCATTGCATCGCCAGGGTGGATCTTGTTCTTGATACCGTCAAGACCGGCCATCAGCTGAGCAGCGAACGCCAGGTATGGGTTGGCAGCCGGATCCGGGAAACGCACTTCGATGCGACGTGCTTTTTCTGAAGGTACAACCGGGATACGGATAGATGCAGAGCGGTTACGGGCAGAGTAAGCCAGCATTACAGGCGCTTCGAAGCCAGGGACCAGACGCTTGTATGAGTTAGTTGCCGGGTTAGCGAATGCGTTGATGGCTTTAGCGTGCTTGATGATACCGCCGATGTAGTAAAGCGCAGTTTCAGACAGACCGCCGTACTTGTCGCCCGCGAACAGGTTTACGCCGTCTTTTGCCAGAGACTGGTGACAGTGCATGCCCGAACCGTTGTCGCCTACCAGAGGCTTAGGCATAAAGGTTGCTGTTTTACCGTACAGGTGAGCCATGTTGTGGATCACGTACTTCATTTCCTGAATTTCGTCGGCCTTCAGTACCATGGTATTAAAGCGCGTGGCGATTTCGTTTTGACCGGCCGTAGCCACTTCGTGGTGGTGAGCTTCAACAACCTGACCCAGTTCTTCAAGAACCAGACAGGTTGCGCTACGCCAGTCGTGTGAAGAGTCAACAGGAGCAACCGGGAAGTAACCGCCTTTTACGCCAGGACGGTGACCTTTGTTGCCGCCTTCGTAATCTTTGTCTGAGTTCCAAGATGCTTCTTCACAGTCGATCTTGTACATAGAACCAGACATGTCGGTTTTGTATTTTACTTCGTCGAACAGGAAGAATTCAGGCTCAGGACCGAACAGTACGGTGTCGGCAATACCGGTAGAACGCATGTATTCTTCGGCACGCTTAGCAACAGAACGCGGGTCACGCTCATAACCCTGTAGGGTTCCTGGCTCTACCACGTCACAGCGAACGATCAGCGTGGTTTCTTCCGCAAACGGATCCAGCTTGGCTGATGCGGTATCTGGCAGAAGAACCATGTCAGACTCGTTGATGCCTTTCCAACCAGCAATGGAAGAACCATCAAACATCTTACCGTCTTCAAAAAAGTCTTCATCGGCTTGGTGATGAGGAATAGTAACGTGCTGTTCCTTGCCCTTAGTGTCAGTAAAACGTAGGTCAACAAACTTAACGTCGTTTTCCTTCATAAAAGTGATAACCGATAGTGACATGTGTCCTCCAAAAAATGTTGGGTTTATTGCTGCAAGCTTGTTGCTATTGCGGCCATCATAAGCGTGTTTTGTGCCACAATTTTAACCTGCTGATTTTACTTCATTTTGACTATTTTATAATGTGCGTAAAATCACATTTTGCACCAGGTTGGTGCTGTGTTGCCTTTTTGTGGTGCGAGCATGGAGCAGGCCGTCAATCAGTATAGCGCTATTTTTTTGCTTTGCTTTTTTTACCGCATTAATTCATCAAGTTGTTATCCTTTTCGGCCAAAGTACAAAAAATAAACACAAAAACTGCGTTTTTTTACTGGATAAACTTTCATCCGTGGGATTATTAGGGGATAATATGCGCCTTTTTTCACCCTATGCTGGTATTGCCCGTAAATCGCGGGAATTGGCATAGGTCATTTAGGATCAGTGAGATTCACTTCTCTGAGTAAATTTATGAGCATCGAAAAGTTAAGAAATATCGCGATTATCGCCCACGTTGACCACGGTAAAACGACCCTGGTTGATAAACTGCTTGAGCAATCGGGCACGCTGCAAACCCGTGGCGGTAACGAAGAGCGCGTCATGGACTCGAACGATATTGAAAAAGAGCGTGGCATTACCATTTTGGCAAAAAACACCGCCATCAAATGGAATGATTACCGCATCAACATCGTAGACACCCCGGGACACGCCGACTTTGGCGGTGAGGTTGAGCGCGTACTTTCAATGGCAGACTCGGTTCTGCTGCTGGTTGATGCTCAGGAAGGTCCTATGCCACAAACCCGTTTCGTAACGCAAAAGGCGTTCGCTCAGGGCTTGAAGCCAATCGTCGTTATCAACAAGGTTGATAAGCCGGGCGCGCGTCCTGACTGGGTAATGGATCAGGTTTTTGACCTGTTCGATAATCTGGGTGCCACCGACGAACAGCTGGATTTCAAAGTGATCTACGCGTCTGCCATCAATGGTTGGGCGACCCTGGATCTGGACGATCCTTCGGACAACATGCAGCCGATGTTCGAAGCCATCGTACGTGAAGTTGCTCCGCCGGATGCCGATCTTGAGGGTGCTTTCCAGATGCAGATCTCGCAGCTGGACTACAACTCTTACATCGGTGTTATCGGTGTAGGCCGTATCAAGCGCGGTTCGGTGAAACCTAACCAGCAGGTTACCGTGGTAGGTGCCGACGGCAAAACCCGCACCGGTAAAGTGGGTCAGGTTATGGGTTACCTTGGCCTTGACCGCCATGAAGTGCAAGAAGCCACCGCCGGTGACATCATCGCCATCACGGGCCTGGGCGAGCTGAAGATTTCAGACACCATCTGTGACAACAACCAAGTTGAAGCCCTGCCTCCTTTGAGCGTAGACGAGCCGACAGTGACCATGACGTTCTCGGTAAACACCTCACCATTTTCCGGTCAGGAAGGTAAATTCGTAACTTCACGTAATATCCTTGAGCGTCTGCAGGCAGAACTGGTTCACAACGTGGCTCTGCGCGTTGAGGAAACAGAAAACCCTGACAGCTTCCGCGTATCGGGTCGTGGTGAACTGCACCTGGGTATCCTTATCGAAAACATGCGTCGTGAAGGTTATGAGCTGGCGGTATCGCGTCCGGAAGTAATCCTGCGTGAGGTTGACGGTCAGCTGGAAGAACCGTTCGAAACAGTAACCATCGACGTACAGGAAGAAAACCAGGGTTCTATCATGGAGCAACTGGGTCTGCGTAAGGCCGAGATGACCGACATGGCACCGGACGGCAAGGGCCGTGTGCGTATGGACTTCATGATGCCTAGCCGTGGCCTGATCGGTTTCCAAACCGATTTCATGACCCTGACTTCGGGTTCAGGCCTGATGTATCACTCTTTCGATCACTACGGTCCGTACAAGGGCGGTAACATCGGCCAGCGTAAGAACGGCGTATTGATCGCCAACGCAACCGGTAAGGCACTGACCAACGCCCTGTTTAACCTGCAGGAGCGCGGTAAACTGTTCATCGGTCACGGTGTTGAGGTTTACGAAGGCATGGTTATCGGTATTCACAGCCGCGACAACGACCTGACGGTTAACGCGCTGAAGGGTAAGCAGCTGACCAACGTTCGTGCCTCGGGCACCGACGAAGCGCAAACCCTGGTTCCGCCTATCAAGATGACGCTGGAGCAGGCGCTTGAGTTTATCGACGACGATGAACTGGTTGAAGTAACGCCGGAAAGCATTCGTATCCGTAAGAAATTCCTGACGGAAAACGAGCGTAAGCGTGCGTCACGTGACTCAAAGAAAAGCTAATTAGTTAGCTCTTAAAAAAATAGCCCGCATCATGCGGGCTTTTTTTATGCCTGTGTTTTGTCGCCGGTTGTTTTTCCTTCATTTCATCTTTTTATGCTCTATGACCTGGCTGTAAACGAGCCGTAAGCAAGCGTATAAAAATGACGTGGCCGAAATCGTCTGTTTGAAGTCCTTTTGTCCATGAGCGGTTGCCCTTACAATGGGTACGGAACTGATTTTGAAGACGAAGGGAATGTGAGCAGTGACGGCAGTCAAAACGTTAGGTTTTTTGATTTACCCCGAAATGCAGGCGATGGATATTGCGGGACCGCTGGATTGTTTCGCTGAGGCTAATGACAGGGCGAAAGCTCGCGGAG
>JBNKEN010000043.1:0-4827 GCA_050288805.1 Pseudoalteromonas sp. | reverse complement strand
TGCCGCCCAGCACAAAAACGTGAATATCATCGCCGCGCCACTGAGCGCAGCTCAGCTTAAGCAGCTGCAGCAAGATCCTATGGTTGACTACATCGAAGAGGACTTACCTCGTCGCCTGATGGCACAGTCTCAGCCTTACGGCATCGGCATGGTTCAGGCCGATCTGGTTGACGACAGCGTTGCTTCAAAAGCCATGGGTGGTAAAAAGATCTGTATCATCGACTCAGGTCTGAATCTGCCGCATGAAGACATGGGCACCAAAGGCGACACCATCAACGGCACCAACGACAGCGGCACAGGCAACTGGTTCGATCACGGCGGTCCTCACGGCACGCACGTAGCCGGTACCATTGCAGCCCTGAACAACGGTCTGGGTGTACGCGGTGTGATCGGTTCAAACCCAGATATGCACATCATCAAGGTATTCAACGAAGCAGGCTGGGGTTACTCTTCTGATCTGGTCAGCGCTATCGACAAGTGTACTGCGGCGGGTGCCGATGTCATCAACATGAGTCTCGGCGGTGCCGGTTCAAGCGTAGCTGAAAAGAACGGCATCCAAGCAGCTTTCGACGCGGGCGTTCTGCTGATCGCAGCGGCCGGCAACGACGGTGTTGCAACCAACACGACAGATGCCAACAGCTACCCGGCTTCTTACGACTCGGTTATGTCTGTAGCGGCTATCGACAGCAACAAAGCGCTGGCCGATTTCTCGCAAAAGAACAGCCAGGTTGAAATCGCCGCTCCGGGCGTAGACGTATACTCTACCTACCCTGAGGGTCTGGGTTCGGTTGTCGAACTGACCGTTAACGGCAGCAGCTTCGCTTCTAACGCCATGGAAAACCAAGGCACGGCGACCGGCAGCCTGTACAACTTCTCTACCGGTGAAAGCATCGACAACGGCGCTTCCGGCAAGGTCTGTCTGATCCAGCGCGGTAACATCTCGTTCCACGACAAGGTTAAAAACTGTGAAGACAGCGGTGGTATCGGCGCTATCATCTACAACAATGCGGCCGGTTCATTCGGCGGCACCCTGGGTGACACCAACACCACAACTATCCCGGGTGTAACCGTTTCTGACAGCGACGGCGCAACCATGCTGGGTATGGTTGGCATGAGCGCAACCGTGAACATCGGCCCGGGCAACTACGGCAAGATGAGCGGTACCTCAATGGCTTCTCCGCACGTTGCCGGTGTAGCGGCGCTGGTATGGAGCCACCACCCAAGCTGTACCAACGCAGAAATCCGTAACGTTCTGACGCAAACCGCAGAAGATCTGGGTGCGGCCGGTCGCGACGTGAAATTCGGTTACGGTCTGGTACAAACCAAGGCGGCTATCGACTTTATCACTGCAAACGGCTGTTCTGGCGACGTAACGCCTCCTCCGGCCGGTAACAACGTACTGGAAAACGGCGTAGCGCAGAGCGGCCTTTCGGCGGCATCCGGCGATGACCTGCTGTTCACCATGAACGTACCTGCAGGTGCAACCAACATCAACTTCGCAACCTCTGGTGGCACGGGCGATGCTGACCTGTACGTGAAGTTCGGTTCTGCTCCTACAACAAGCAGCTATGACTGCCGTCCTTATAAGAGCGGTAACGCCGAATCATGTGACATGACTCAGGCTGACGGCACTTACTATGTGATGGTTAAGGCTTACAGCACCTTCAGCGGCCTGACCCTGACCGGTAGCTACACCGAAGCAACCGGTGGTACCGGCGGCAGCACGGGTGCACAGCCTATCAGCGTGACAGAAAGCAACATCTCTGTATCTCGCGGCGCCTGGCAGCGTTACACCTTCGACCTGGCCGCAGGTTACAGCGACCTGACCGTTTCTATCAGCGGTGGTACGGGTGACGCGGACATGTACGTAACATTCGGTCGCCAGTCGACTACGTCTAGCTACGATTGCCGTCCGTACAAAACGGGTAACAACGAAAGCTGTAGCTTCACTAACCCGCAGGCAGGTACCTGGTACATCGACCTGAACGGTTACAAGGCGTCCAGCGGTATCACGCTGACCCTGGAAGCAACTCCGCAGTAATAATCTGCTTAGCACCGAAAAAGCCGGGTAAGTAACCTTACCCGGCTTTTTTACGCCCAAAAATTCTATAAAAACGAATGAACTTTGCGATTTTTACGCATTTAAATCCTGAAAAACAAAACTAAAATACATATTAACAACCGCACTATTGCGATGTTTAACTTATCGAAAACAGGATAGAGATGATGAAATTATTAAACCTATTACCAGAAAATTCGGCACTGGCCCATACCAGCGCTCTGCTCGCCCGCTTCGGCCTGGCGGCCATATTCATCCTTGCAGGACTCAGCAAAATCCAAAACTACGAAGGTACCGCCCAATACATGGCGTCGGTGGGTGTTCCAGGTTCCTTGCTGCCGCTGGTGATAATTCTCGAAGTCGTCGGCGGCCTGTTTATCGTCGGCGGCCTGCTGACCCAGCTCACCGCCCTGGCATTGGCGGGCTTTACCCTGGTGTCGGCGCTGCTGTTTCACTTCCAGCTCGACGATCAGATGCAATTTTTAATGTTCTATAAAAACATCGCGATCACCGGCGGCTTTTTAGCACTGGCGGCACACGGCGCCGGCAAATTCAGCCTGGATCACTGGCTCGCCAAGCGAGGCAAGTAAGTAAACGCTATGAACAGGCAAACGGGCTTGCGGCTCAGGCCGCAAGCCAGGTGTGTTCCACCAACAGGGTGTCACCCATGAACACCGCGAGGCGAAACGTCTGTCCCGGGCGTATTTCCCCGACCCCTTCCGGCGTTCCCGTCATCACCACGTCACCGTCTTCAAGACGGGTAAAGCTGCCAAGTTCGGCCAATATGGCCGCTGGCGGGTACAGCATATCTTCCGTGCTGCCGGATTGACGCAGTTCGCCGTCTACCCACACCTTGATCGCGAGCGGGGATGAAATCGCCATCGGCAGTTCGACAAACTCACTGAACAGGGCCGAGCCGTCAAATGCCTTGGCGCGCTCCCAGGGTAATCCCCTGGTTTTGAGCTCACCCTGCAGTTTTCGTTTGGTCAGGTCCAGCCCGACCGCCACCGCCGTAAAACCGCCGTTTTTCACCAGGAAACAGATTTCCCCTTCGTAATGAAGTGTCTCGTCCAGGTGGGTGGCCTGCAATTTGTCGCTGATAGCCGAGGCGGGTTTGTTAAACACCACCATGGAATCAGGCACCGCGTTGCCCAATTCCTCAATGTGGGCGGCATAGTTTCGCCCGATACACACGATTTTACCCGGTCTGATGCGGGAGTCTTGATACTCGATATAAGCCATAACGATTTCATGTTTGTTGTTTGCCCGTGAAGTTTAACACGACCGAGTTCCGGGTAATCAACAATACGGCAAACGGTAAAACAAAAACGACTTTATGACCGGGATCAACCCGCGTGATGACGCTTCCGTCTATAGTGTTTATACGGGTTATCTCTTTGCGGAGGCTTGGCATGAGTGAAAAATCACTTATCATCTTGCTCAAAACGGCCATAGTGATCGGCATTTTGCTGCTGGTTTGCGGCCACTATTTGCTGACCTCCGAAGAGCTGAAGGCGCAATTGGGCATCTACAGTTACATGGTGAGCGCCGCCTGTATCGCCTTAGGTATCGTTTTCTCTCTGCCGACCAAGATGTACCTGACCATACTGCTGATGAAAAACGAGGAACAAAGAAAAACCGTGGATGCTAAGCAAGACCGCTGATCATATTTCCCCCTCCCCCGTTGCAACAACGTAGGCTCTCTGTATACTTGTTCACCCGCATAAATTCCTTAATTTGGTACAAGAGAGCAATGAAAGATCTGACCCAAGGACCGGTTTCGGGCCATATTATCGCAATGTCCCTTCCCATTGCGGTGGGTTTGTTGATGCAGACCCTGTACTTCATGGTTGATTTGTACTTTGTCGGCGGTCTTGGCGATGTGGCGCTGGCCGGGACCAGCAGTGCGGGAACCCTGTTTTTCTTTATCATGGCGCTGACCCAGATCCTTAATGTCGGCTGTGCCACCCTTATTTCTCATGCCGTAGGGCGCAAAGAGCAAGACACCGCGAACGCACTGTTTAACCAGTCGCTGTTTATCGCACTTCTTTGTACTCTCGGCTTTACCTTGCTTTGTTACGCCGTCGCCCATCCTTATTTCGATCTGCTTGCCGCCGACGAGCCGACTAAGGCCACAGGGCTAGATTATTATTACTGGTTTTTACCCTCTCTCACCCTACAGTTTCTGATTGTGGTGATAGGAGCGTCGCTGCGCGGTACAGGCATAGTCAAGCCGGTGATGGGTATCGGGATGTTGGCTCTCGTCGTTAATATCATACTCACCCCCATGCTGATCTCCGGCTGGGGGCTGGGTATAAAAATAGGCGTCGCAGGCAGCGGTCTCGCTTCGAGTATCGCAGCCGTGGTTAACCTGATGCTGCTGTTTCATTATTTCCGCAGCCATAAGCGCTATCTCAGCATTCGCCCCGGACTCTTTATCGGCCCGTCGACAACACTGCGTAAGTTGTTGCTCGTGGGCTTTCCTTCCGGCGCGGAATTTATGCTGATGTTCCTCTACATGGGATTGGTGTACTGGGCCCTGACCGGATTTTCCGCCGCCGCACAGGCGGGCTTCGGCGTCGGTTCACGGGTTATGCAGGCGCTTTTTCTGCCGGCCATGGCCATCGCCTTTGCCGCACCGGCCATCGCCGGGCAAAATTTCGCGGCGGGGGAACATAAACGAGTGTATGAAACCTTTAAAACCACGGCCCTGATGACCTGCTCGCTGATGTTACTGCTGACACTCGTATGTCTTTGGCAACCGACAC
>JBNKEN010000042.1:0-6328 GCA_050288805.1 Pseudoalteromonas sp. | reverse complement strand
GGTATTTAAAAACCCCGCTCATGCGGGGTTTTTCATCAGTCCTGGCCGGTCAGCCTGACGTATTTTTCCGCCAGCTGGTCCAGGGTTTCCCTGTGCTCCGGGTCCACCTTGATGCAGTCGATGGGGCAAACGCTGACGCAGGTCGGCTTGTCGTAATGCCCCACGCATTCGGTGCACTTGTCCGAGTCTATCTGGTAGATTTCCTCGCCCATGTAAATCGCCTGGTTCGGGCATTCCGGCTCGCACATATCGCAGTTGATGCATTTGTCGTTGATTAAAAGCGCCATGTCGTCACGCCTTTACAAACGGGTTGCGGGTATCCTCATTGCTGCTCAGGTTGCGCATCAGAATGCCGTGGCTGAGATCGATTTCTTCCGGCAGCGGGATCTTAACTATATGCCCGGAGCCCTTGGCGTCATCGATTTGTTCGCCTTTTTTGTTTTCCATGTAGCCGAGCTCAAACGTCAGGTTGCCCTTCGGCGTCATTAGCTCCAGCGAATGCCCGGTGCAGAACTTGTTCTTTACGTCGATTTCCACCAGGCCGTTATCGTGGCGTCCGATGATCTCACCGACAAATTGCTGCTGGTCGGAAACCGAATGACCGTAGTCGTAGTTCTGGTATTCCTGATGGGCGTGACGCTTTAAAAAGCCTTCCGTGTATCCGCGGTGGGCGAGGTTTTCCAGCGTCTTCATCAGGGAAGGATCGAACGGACGCCCCGCGACTGCATCGTCGATGGCCTTACGGTAAACCTGGGCGGTGCGGGCGACGTAGTAAAACGACTTGGTACGGCCCTCGATCTTCAGGCTGTGTACGCCCATGCGGGTCAGCTGATCGACGTACTGCACCGCACGCAGATCTTTGGAATTCATGATATAGGTGCCGTGCTCGTCCTCGAATGCCGGCATGAATTCGCCGGGGCGACCCTGTTCTTCCAGCATAAACACCTCATCGCTCGGTTTGCCGAGGCCCAGGGTCGGGTCAATCTTATGCACCACGTCGCCGGTTTCCGTTTCCTCGCCGGGTTTAACGTCGTAACTCCAGCGGCATGCATTGGTGCAGGTGCCCTGGTTCGGGTCGCGTTTGTTGATGTAACCCGACAGCAGGCAGCGGCCCGAATAGGCCATGCATAATGCGCCGTGAACGAAGACTTCCAGTTCGGTGTCGGGGCAGAGGGTGCGAATTTCGCCGATTTCTTCCAACGAAAGCTCCCGCGACAGGATCACCCGCTCGATGCCTTGTTTCGCCCAGAACAAAACGCTGGCGTAGTTCACCGCATTGGCCTGGACCGAGAGGTGAATCGGCATATCCGGCCATTTTTCCCGCACCAGCATGATAAGCCCCGGATCCGACATGATCAGGGCATCCGGTTTCATGGCGATCACCGGCTCGATGTCGCGTAGGTAGGTTTTTACCTTGGCGTTGTGCGGCGCAATGTTGGACACCACGTACAGCTTCTTGCCGAGCGCATGGGCCTCGTTGATGCCGAGCTCCAGGTTGGTAAGATCGAATTCGTTGTTGCGTACGCGCAGGCTGTAACGCGGCTGCCCGGCATAGACGGCATCGGCGCCATAGGCAAAGGCGTAGCGCATGTTCTTCAGGCTGCCGGCGGGAGACAGCAGTTCGGGGACAAAGGGTGTTGTCATGGGAAACCTCATACATCGAACTGAGTACAAATCAGTTGCATGGATCATCTAAAGCGGCGGCGCCGCTGAAAAGCGCGCAAGTATAAAAAAAAGCGGGGGGAGAAAATTTGATCTGGATCAGTTTGTTGTCATCCGGCTGTCATCTGCCTGGTGGAGTATCGCATTCGAGAAGTAGTAGGCTTTTTGTCCGAAAATGCGTATAATTCGCGCCCGGTAAAATATTCAATCATTTTTTAAATAAATTGGAGCATAAAAGATGGCTTTAGAGCGTACTTTTTCTATCGTAAAACCTGATGCCGTAGCTAAAAACCACATCGGCGCTATCTACAACCGTTTCGAAACTGCGGGCCTGAAAATCATCGCTGCTAAGATGGTTCACCTGTCTAAAGAAAAAGCGGAAGGTTTCTACGCTGAGCACAAAGAGCGTCCTTTCTTCGGTGCTCTGGTTGAGTTCATGACCTCTGGTCCGGTAATGGT
Organism: Pseudoalteromonas sp.; assembly: GCA_050288805.1. GTDB lineage: Bacteria > Pseudomonadota > Gammaproteobacteria > Enterobacterales > Alteromonadaceae > Pseudoalteromonas. Next base: position 4,207 of record JBNKEN010000042.1, on the reverse strand, counting down.
TACCGTACTTGAAGGTGAAAACGCGGTACTGAAAAACCGTGAAATCATGGGTGCAACTAACCCAGCTGAAGCTCTGGCCGGTACTCTGCGCGCCGACTACGCTGACAGCATCGACGAGAACGCGGTTCACGGTTCTGACGCCGTTGAGTCTGCTGCTCGCGAAATCGCTTACTTCTTCGCTGACGAAGAAATCTGCCCACGTACTCGTTAATTTTTAACGGGTCGTAACGGGAAAAGGGCTTTCGGGCCCTTTTCTTGTCCCTGGCGCAGCCCAGTTTAATTAGCGAAAACGCTGAACCTGTAACGGCCGTTTCCGCTAATTAAATTGCACCGATGGTTAAATTGTGTACAATTGCCATCCCCGTACGTTTGACACCCCCGATGACCTGACAGAGGTATTTGATGGCCAGCACCGAAAAGAAAACGAATTTACTCGATCTTAACCGCGAAGGAATGCGTGAATTGTTCGCGTCCTACGGCGAAAAGCCGTTTCGCGCCGATCAGGTAATGAAGTGGATCTATCATTTCGGTGTCGACAACTTTGACGACATGACCAACCTCAACAAGAAGTTGCGCGAGCGTCTTCAGGCCGAGTGTGAGATCCGTGCGCCGGAAATTTCGGTCAAACAGGTTGCCAGCGACGGCACCATCAAGTACGCCCTGCTGCTGGACGGCGGTCAGGAAGTGGAGAGCGTGTGGATCCCGGAAAAAGAACGTGCGACCTTGTGCGTTTCATCTCAGGTGGGCTGTGCGCTGGAATGTACCTTCTGTTCGACCGCCCAACAGGGCTTTAACCGCAACCTCAAGGTGTCGGAAATCATCGGCCAGGTCTGGCGTGTCGCCAAAGACATAGGTCTGTACGGCGACAGCACTCGCCGTCCGATCACCAACGTGGTGATGATGGGCATGGGCGAACCGCTTCTGAACATCAACAACGTGGTTCCCGCGATGGAACTGATGATGGACGACTGGGGATTCGGCCTGTCGAAACGCCGCGTTACCCTGAGCACCTCGGGTGTCGTACCGGCACTGGATATTCTGAAAGAGAAAATCGACGTTGCGCTGGCAATTTCCCTGCATGCGCCGAACAACGAACTGCGCGACGTGCTGGTGCCTATCAACAAAAAATACCCGATCGAAGAATTCCTGGCGGCCTGTCGTCGCTATATCAAGGATTCCAAGGCGAACAAAGACGTCACCATAGAGTACGTGATGCTGCAGGGTGTCAACGACAGCACGGATCATGCTCACGAGCTGGTCGAGGTTTTGAAAGGCACGCCGTCGAAAATCAACCTGATCCCGTTCAACCCGTTCCCGGGTAACGAATACGGCCGTTCCAGCAACAGCCGTATCGACCGTTTCTCCAAGGTGCTGCAGGCCGCCGGTTTGACCTGTATCGTGCGCCGTACCCGCGGGGACGACATCGATGCCGCCTGTGGTCAGCTGGTGGGCGACGTGGTCGACCGTACCAAACGCCTGATGCGCAAGCAACAGCGCGAAGACAACGCCATTGAGGTGAAGATTTCACCAGCCTCCTAAGGCGAACGGCTGGACTTCGGCTTTATTTTAAAAAATGGATGAAAGATCAGGGCGTTTCGGTAATATTAGGAGTAACGGACGATTACTCGGAGACGTCATGCGATCTTTTATCCTGTTAGCCTGCTCCAGCCTGGTACTCAGCGGCTGTGTCACGGAAAGCACCTATGTCGGCAGCGACAGACCTGTAGTAGAAAAAAAGTTTAATAACATCGAAGCGGCCAGGACGCGGATTTCCCTGGCGCTCAACTATCTGGCGTCTGGCGACAGCGCCCAGGCCAAGTTCAATCTCGACAGGGCCGCCAAGTTTGCCCCCGAACTGCCCGAGGTACATTACTCCGCCGCCTATTATTACCAGCAGGTGGGTGAGCCGGAACGGGCCCGCGCATCTTACCAAAGGGCCTTAAGTCTGGCCCCGAACGACCCCAATACCCTGAATAACTACGGGGTGTTTTTATGTGATATCGGCGATTACGCCGGCGCCACCGAGCAGTTCCGGAAGGCGATCGCCATCCCCAGTTATATCCGGGTTGCGGAAAGCTATGAAAACCTGGCCTTGTGCGCCATCGAGTTCGATAAGTTCGATGAGGCGGAAAACTTCCTGAAATCGGCGGTTCAGCACAATTCGCAGCGGCCTTCGTCGCTGATTAACCTGGCGGCGCTGCATTATGCCAAGAGCGATTTTCATCATGCCGAACAGGTGCTGAAGCGCTACCAGGACAGTGGCCGGGTTTCTTCCCGCAGCCTGCTGTTGAGTTATCTGATCGAAGAGCGCATGGGGCATATCGAAAAAGCGGAAAAAATCGCAAAAACCGTCGAACAAACCTATCCGACCTCGGTCGAGGCACGAGTCGTCCGTGAAAATGCCTATGATCGCAGCGAGTTCGAGATATTGCGTAATCGCTATCGTGAGTCGCAACTGCTGAAACTGCAAAAAGACATGCAGGGCGAGCGCATCGTTGCCAAGCCGAAGATCAAAATCTTAAAGAAAAAGGCGCCGCCGCGCCGTGAAGAGGACGTGATTGCGGCCACCGGCTTGCCGGCTGTTACTCCGCAATTGCCTACTCCCGTGATGCCCCTTGTTACAGCCGATGTGCGGAACGAAGAAGTGACGCCTTCCCAACCGGTTGCCACCGAGACGCAACAGGAACCGGTGATCGCGGTTAAAACGGTTGCCGATGCGGGTCAGGCGGTACCGCCTGCGTCTGCCTCCGATACTCAGGAGCAGCCGGACCAAGCGTCTGCCGCCGAGGGCGTAACACCCGAGCCGGTTGCCGTGAGCGAAGAACCGGTTGCCGAGTCGGGAGAAACTGAACAGGCAGCATCCACGGAAGAGACTTTAGAAGAACAAACGGCGAGCGATATGCCGGTTGAGCAAGCGTCCGAGTCACAGCAGCCGGTTGAACATGAGAAAGAACAAGAGGTTGTGGCTTCCGCAGAAAGTGCGACCGACGTTCCCCCCGCAGCGGCTGAAGAGTCTGACGACGGCCGCGTGACTGAATCTGCATCGGAAGTGGTGGAAAACGCAGTCGGGAACAGTGAACAAGCCGCTGAACCGGATACGTCGCTAACGGCGCCGCAGGAAAATGCCGAAACCGTTGCAGCGGTGGTGGAGAAAGCCGCGGCCGAAAGCAGCGAGGGCGAAGCCGTCGATGAAGTAGCGATTGCAAGCGAAGGCAAGCCAGCCTCCGAGGAAAACATCGCACTACAGGAAAACGACACCACCCGGCAAACCCTGGGCACGGAAGAAGATATAACGGCGCAAACGCAAGCCGCCGAAGCGATTGCAGCGGAAGGCACGGAAACTATTGAAACGGAAGGCACGGCAGCGGAAAACGCGCAACAAACCGAGCCGGAAGACGATGTGGTGGCACAAGTCGCCGAGTCAGATTTAAGCGCCGAACCTGCGCCTGAAGCCCTTTCCAGTGAGGTGCTTGCCGCAGAGGTGCTTGCCGCAGAAATCGGCGAACCTGTAGTTGAGAGCGATGAAACGGTTCAAACGGAAGGCGTTACCGGGCAAAATGAAACGCCGGTCGCTGCCGTTGAAGAGGATGCAGAGCAAGCGGATGCCGCAGCATCCGTCGAAAAGGAAACGAATATAGCCGCCCTGACGCCGCCCTACCACGTCGTCAAATCCGGCGAGACCTTGTATACGATTTCACGCAAATACAATATCCGCATGGATCGCCTGCAGCAGTGGAACCGTATCAAGACCGCCGACAAGGTGCGCAGCGGCAGCCGCATTTATCTCGGAAATCCGAACATTTATCATAAGGTGAAATCAGGGGATACCCTGTTTAGTATCTCCACCCGATACAATGTGCGCATGGAGAAGCTGAGAGAGTGGAATCATTTGGACGATGCAGCTACACTGACCCCCGGATTTCGCCTGATATTAGTAGACCCTGAAACTCAAGAGTTATGAACGAACAACTAGATGTAATTGAGCAGCCCGAGGCGACGGTCGGCGAGCGTTTGAAACAGGCGCGCGAGGCGGCCGGCATTTCGCTGGATGAATTTGCCAAACAGTTGAACCTGATGTCGAACCAGCTGGTGAAGCTGGAAAATAATGAATTCGAAGCGCTCGGTCCGGTGACCTTTGTTAAGGGGTATATTAAAAATTACTGCCGTGCGTTCGGGCTCGACAGCGACGAGATCCTGGCCCTGTACA
>JBNKEN010000041.1:0-6278 GCA_050288805.1 Pseudoalteromonas sp. | reverse complement strand
AGATTCGCCACGTTGCGCGGTGCGGTATCAATGTCATTGCCGTTAATGTTAACGCCGCCTAACAGCCGGTCGTAGCTGTAGCTGTGTTTTGCATGACTGGCAGCGAGCTGGAGCGATAACGCCGGGGTGATGGCATAGGCAAGCTCGAGTTCAACACCCCGGTGACGGGTTTGACCGTCGTTGACATAGAAGAAGTCGCTGTCACGAAAAATGGTGTTTTCTTTATTCATCGCATACGCGCTCAGCACGTAATGCAGTTGCGCCTGTTGCCCCTTAACTCCAACCTCGGCACTTTTGGCGATTTCTGATTTTAAATCGGCCACCGATTGCGCGCGCTCAAGTTGGTATAACTCGGCCGCCTGGGGTGCCCGATAGCCCTCGGAAAGGTTCGCGTAAATAAAGTTATGTTCGCTGATTTCATAACTCATCCCGAGCTTGGGCGAGAAGTTGTCAAAACGGTTGCTGCCGCTTTCTGGCCGTGAATAACGACAGCCTCCCATACCGCACAGGCTGCCGTCCTCTTTGGTGCGCCCGGCGAGCATCTGGTTGCTGTAATCGTAACGCATATGTTCGTAGCGCCCGCCAAGGCTTACAAACAGCTTATCAAACTGCCAATCCAGGTTAATAAAGGGCGCCAGCAAACGGCTTGTTACCTGGTAATCGTAATGTTTCCCCACGGGCACGGTGGCCACTAAAAACGCCGAACCTTGGGTGGGCTTATTCTGGTACTGCAAAAAGTCGGCATCGGTCAGCTCACCGTCAAAGCCGAGGGTCAGTTCACCGGCTGCACTCAGTTGGTGTTGCCAGCTTGACTGCACCCCGATGCCTTGCTGGGCATTATCTTCAAGCGGCGTGCCCGGTAAAAAGTGTTTTAAAAACGTCATGCTTTGATCGCGAAGATAAGGCGTCACTGTGAACGCGTTATTTTCATCTGCAGACCAATTCATTTTTGACCAGATACGCAGCGAGCGAGCCTTACGAAAGGCGTCCGGGTTTGGATTCGATTGCGCCAACCGCTCGTCTTTATAGCTTTCGAAACCTTCAATATAGCCGGCCGTTTGCTGGTCGAGATTGGTATAGGTCAGCCCCGTCTTGATGGTGAGGTTTTCGCCATCAAAACGGTGGCGCAAAGAGACCTTTTCCTGGTCGACGCCTTCGTTGTCACGGTAGCCGGTATCGCGCGTGATACTGACATTCATGCCAATACCCTGCCGACCGAAATCACCGCCGCTGCCTAGTTTGTAGCGGGTATAGCCGAATGAGCCGAAATCAAAACCCAATAAAGCGTGATCATAACTGGTGTCGGGAGTGATTACGTTAATCACGCCATGCACCGCATTTGAGCCATACAACGCCGAGCCGGGGCCTTTGAGCACTTCAATACGCTCGGCCATTTCGCTGTGGGCCTCAAACAGCTCGTTGATATTGCAAAAACCGGCGGCACGAAGCGCAATGCCGTCTTCGGCACTCAGCAGCCCCCCACATGCACCGGCCCCCGATAACACCGGCGAGCGCAGCGCCGGCAGGTATTCCTGGCCGTTGCCATGTTGCAGGTTTGCCCCGGCGACCTGTTTTAGCGCTTCTTCAATATGGGTCGGGGCGATAAGGTTGAGTTGCTGCGCTGAAACCGTGCTGACTACGACGGGGAGCGGATCGGCCAGTGCTTCCGTGCGTGACGCCGTGGTGGTGATGCGTTCAAGATCCTTGTCAGTGGCATGCGCTTGCTGGCTGATAAACGGCGCAGCAACGAGAAAAGAGAGTAACGATAACTTCATGAAAACCCTGCGGTAAAAGCGCTACAACAAAAACCAAAGAATAACGGCTTTTGGCCGTGGGTAACAGCTTTAGCGATTAACGGTGTTTTGTGTGCCACTCTTTTCCATCATGTTTTCGATGGAGGCATAGACCTAGTCGCTCCCTACGGTTTCTGAAGATGATTCAGTGTTACGGTTTTATGAAATGTCGGTAAAACTCGCCGCACTTCCTTTCCCGCATCTTTCCCTTTCTATTCAGACCGGGTTCCTATATCTTAACTTACTGTCACCGTTAAAATTAATACACAAACTAAAGCGAATGGACATAATCTGGCTCATTCTCATCGTGGCCGTGGCGATGGTACTGATTTTCGACCTCACCAACGGGTTTCATGATTCGTCGAACATGATAGCCACGCTTATCGCATCCCGCGCCATGACCCCGGTTCAGGCGCTGTTGCTGGTGAGCGTATTTACCTTTCTCGGCCCGTTGCTGGCGGGCACCGCCGTGGCCGACACCATAGGCGGCTTTGTCGAATTGCAGGATATTCCCGAAGGCTTTGCCCTGACCCTGGTGCTGTGCGGCATGGTCGCTGCGGTAAGCTGGAACCTGCTGACCTGGTGGTTCGCCATGCCGTCGTCTTCGTCGCACGCATTGGTCGGTGGCCTGGTGGGCGCCGTATTGGTCAGCACCGGGCCTGAACAGGTGGTATGGGGCATTGAACAGCTGCGCCACGGCCACTTTACCGGTGTCACCAAAGTGCTCGCGGCCCTGTTACTCTCTCCCCTGCTCGGTTTTATCATCGGCTATGGCCTGCATGTGCTGATGCGTTTTCTTTTGCGCGCTGCGCAGCCGTCGGTAAACCGCAAACTCAATTACGCCCAATGGCTGGCGGCCGCTGTGTTGGCGTTTGCCCACGGCACCAACGATGCGCAAAAAGGCATGGGGATCATCACCCTGTTGTTGTTGCTCGGCGGCTATATACCCGAGTTTAAGGTGCCGCTTTGGGTGGTGCTGGCCAGCGCCTCCTGCATCACGCTCGGCACCCTGATGGGGGGCTGGCGTATCGTACGCACCGTGGGGTACGGGATCTATAAACTGCGCTCCCTGCACGGCCTCAACACCCAACTGGCCTCGGCCATCGTGATTTTCGGCGCATCGCTGTTCGGCGGCCCGGTATCGACCACCCATGTGGTCAGTTCGTCTATCATGGGGATAGGCGCATCGGAGCGTCCGCGCGCGGTGCACTGGATAAAAGCGCGGGAAATCGCCCTGACCTGGGTGTTGACCCTGCCCGGCGCAGCCCTGTTGGGGGCGCTGCTGACCTGGCTAATGATGGCTACAGGCCAGGCCCGATAAGCGACTGAACTTAAAGAAAGAGAGCTGACATGGAGATAGAAAAACAATCGCTACTGACGCGCTGGTGGCGCCAACTGTTCCCGCCGATGCCGGATTTTTACCAGTTGCTGAACGCCCAATGCGACCTGTTGGTTGAAGGCACCCAGGCGCTCTACGACTACATGAACAGCGGTGAAATAAGTTTTGCCGATCGGGTGCTGGAGCTGGAACACAACGGTGAAAAGTTAAAGGCCGAGAACATGGTGATCCTGCACCGCGCCTTCACCACCCCGTATGATCGCGAAGACATTTACCGCTCCATCACCGCGCTGCATGATATTCTCGACTACGCCAATACCACGGTCAGCGAAATGCGCACACTGAAGCTCAACCCCGACGAACACACCCTCGTTATGGCGGAACTGCTGCACCAGGGCGCGCTGTCGCTGCAACAGGGCTATGCCCGTTTGCAGGACGCCCCCTTACTCGCCGAGCAAGATGCCACCGAGGCACGCACCAAAGAGCGCACCACGGAGCACTTTTACCGCAAGGCGATCGGCGAGCTGTTCGATGCCGGTCATTACCTCGAAACCCAGACCCCGCAGCAGCAGGAAACCGAAAGCTCGATGGAGGTGCTGGTCGAAGCCTTGCCGAAACGGGAAACCGAGGCGCTCAGCTCCGCCATCGGCTTCGTGGTTGAAGCCATGAAGCGGCGGGAGATCTACCGTCATATGTCGAATTCCGCCGATCGCCTGGTACGGGCGGCGGATGTGCTGGAAGATATAGTCGCGAAAATCGCCTGATGCTTTTCGAACCCAAATAAGGTAAATTCACGCACACGGATTTATCGGCGCTGCGCTTGCCATGGTAGTGCGAGATATCCGGGAGAGCGAACACACGGCACCAGGCATGACTCTCCACAGCAACAGCCAGATAACAGGGAAGATAGGCGATGTCACCGCGACAGACATACATAGTAGACAGAATACTGCACTGGGCTTCTTCAATTACCATCCTCTTTCTGCTGCTTGACATGGGCACCCGCATTCACAATGTCGATTACCGCATAAAAGGCGCCATTCAGCACAAACAAGACGCCATCGAAGCACACATGACCATTGCAAGGGGCGGTTAACCTCGGTTTTTTCGGATAGCAATCGCCGGTATTTTCCGCTGCCGCAATGATTCTCTGGTGTTGAAGGGTATTTATGGATAAACACAGATTCAGCCTACATCTTGAAGCGCCCTCCGCCGAGGAGTTTGCGGGCTTACGCAAAGATATCGGCTGGGGCGAAACCGACCTTCTCATGGCGCAGGCAAGCCTGGATAACTCACTGTTTCACGTAACGATTCGTGACACGGATGCGCTTGCTGGCATGGGCCGCGTGGTTGGCGACGGCGTGATGTATTTCTATATCCAGGACGTGGTGGTCGCCCCCGAATTTCAGGGCCAGGGACTCGGTCATGCCCTGATGGAAGCCATCGAAGCGTATTTGATATCTGCGGTGCGAACGGGTTCCACCGTCGGGCTTTTCGCCGCCAAAGGGAAAGAAGGCTTTTATGCCCGTTACGGGTATCTGGCGCGCTCGGGCGATCCGCTCGGCAAGGGCATGTGCAGGTTTGTGTAAACGGCGGAGTTAAAACGCGACCCGACTTGAGTATTGACGACACGCGCAAGGCGCCGGCAAGGAGAAAACCATGAACCGTTTTATCGAAACATACCAGGGCATCTGGGGAGACAATCCCCTTGCGCTGCTCGACGAATATGATTATCACCCGACGCTCACGGCCGAGCTCGACGCCCTCGACAGCGTGGAATTCAATCATGAGCTGTTCTATAAAATCGTGCTCTGGAAGTTGAGCCGTTTCCCCGATATTACGGATACGCTGATGGCCGAGCTGAAGAATGTAGCCGCCATTCCCGCCAAAGAGCATGAAAAAGCACGCAACACCCTGACAGCGTTATTAAAAACGCCGGGGATTGCCCTGCCGATGGCAAGCACAGTGTTGCGTTTTTTAAACCCGGACACGTTTCAGATAATCGATGATCGGGCATACCGTGTATTGATGCCAGACGCCCCCAAATACCCGGCGAAACCACGCAACATCACGCAAGGTTATTTGGACCGCTCGGTGACCCTTTATTTTAATTACCTGAGCAGACTGCACGAGGTGGCGACCGATACGCTGCCCTTCGCCATGGCCGATCGCATTCTTTATCAGTTGGATATCAAGCTGGGCAACAAAATCGGTCGGCAGCATGCGGAGAATAGCGCGTGAGAAAAATAGAGGTCGTCGACTACGATCCCGATTGGACAACCCGATTTAACACCGAACAGGTGCGCTTAGCGCAGGCGTTACAAGAAACGGCGCGGATTATCGAACACATCGGCAGCACCTCGGTGACGGGGTTAGCGGCCAAGCCGGTAATCGACATTCTCATTGAGGTAACCAGCCTGACGCAGCTGGATGCCTTAAACTCCGCGATGGAAGCCCTGGGTTACAGGGTAAAGGGAGAAAACGGGATTGCCGGTCGGCGCTATTTTCAAAAGGGCGGCAACGTACGCAGCCACCAGATTCACGCATTTCAAAGCGGCGATAGCCACCTGATCCGCCACCGGGCGTTTCGCGATTATTTGATAGCCCACCCGACCGTTGCCGCCGAGTACGGCGAGCTGAAAAAACGTGCGGCTCTTCGGTGCAATCACAACAGCCTTGAATACATGGCGCTGAAAAACGCGTTTATCGAACACCATGAACAACAGGCCTTGGCATGGTATTGCGACTTACACGGAGGTTTTTTATGAATTATTTTTTACTTGCTGCGGGCGCGTTCAGTGCCTTGGCTGCTTTGCTGCATCTAGGGTGTATCTATTTCGGGGCGCCCTGGTATCGGTTTTTCGGTGCCGGCGAACAAATGGCCGTATTAGCCGAGCGAGGAAGCCGCCTTCCGGGCCTTATCACCGCGATGATCACCATGGTGCTTGCCATCTGGTCTCTTTACGCCTTTTCCGCCGCAGGGATTATGTTTCGGCAACCCTTTATTCGGTTCGCCCTTGTGGTTATTACCCTGGTGTATTTGGCGCGGGCCCTGGCGGGTTTCCTTCTGGTCTATTCCCCCATGGGACGCACCACCGGGTTCTGGCTCTGGAGCTCGGCAATCTGTTTGGTCATAGGCGGCGTTC
>JBNKEN010000040.1:0-4249 GCA_050288805.1 Pseudoalteromonas sp. | reverse complement strand
AACGATTGAGATATTTCAGATCGCCCCGCCCGGCATATTGCAGAATTAAGGGGTGAAAGGGCTGTAACTGAGCCTTTTGTTTGATCGCCTGCTTGCCGCTGATGCGCGCCAGCAGGCGTATCTGGCCAACTCCCTCGACCAGCATGTCGAGCAGCCACTGGGAATCGCTGTAGGGTCTGCGATGCAGCAAATAGGCCCGGCAGAAATCAGTATTCATGCAAAGCCCGCCATGGACGCTTAGTCTTCCCCGTAGCCCAGGCTGCGCAGCGCGCGTTCGTCGTCGGCCCAGCCGGACTTAACCTTAACCCACAACTCGAGGAATACCTTGTTGTCGAGCATCTGTTCAAGATCCTTACGCGCTTCGCGACCGATCACCTTAAGCTTTTCGCCCTTGTTGCCGATCACCATGCGTTTTTGCGATTCGCGCTCAACCAGGATCAGGCCGTTGATCTGCCAAACGCCGTTTTCCATCCATTTGAACTGCTCGATTTCCACCGTCACCGAGTAGGGTAATTCGTCACCCATAAAGCGCATCAGCTTTTCGCGAATGATCTCCGCCGCCAAAAAGCGCATGGAACGGTCGGTAACATAGTCTTCCGGGAAATAGAATTCGCATTTCGGCAGGCGTTTGCGCACCTCGTCCTTGATAAGATCTATGTTCTTACCCTGCTTGGCCGAAACGGGAATGATACCGACGAAATCCCCCTGCTCGCTGAGCCATTGCATATGCGGCAACACGCTTTCGTGATCCTTTACCTGATCGACCTTGTTGATCACGACCAGCACCGGCTTGCCGCTTTGCTTCACCTTGTTAAGTACCATTGCGTCATCGCTGGTCCAGCGGGTACCCTCAAGCACAAAGATCACCAGCTCCACGTCGCCGAGCGAGCTTGACGCCGCACGGTTCATCAGCCGGTTGATGGCGCGCTTTTCCTCGGCGTGCAACCCCGGAGTATCCACGTACACGGCCTGATAGTCGCCTTCGGTGTGAATACCCATTATGCGGTGACGGGTAGTTTGCGGCTTGCGCGAGGTGATACTGACCTTCTGCTCGATGATTTCATTGAGCAAGGTGGATTTGCCGACATTGGGACGACCGACGATCGCCACCATGCCGCAATGAGTATTAGGATTCATCTTTCAATATCTTCAATGCTTTTTCGGCCGCCTTCTGCTCCGCCTTGCGGCGTGAGGTGCCCACCGAAACAATACTTTCCATCCCTTCCACTATGCATTCAACCGTGAATGTCTGGTTATGGGCCTGCCCCTTGGTGTCGACCACGGTATAACCCGGCAAGGGCAGTTTGCGCGCCTGCAGGTATTCCTGCAGCAGGGTCTTGGGATCTTTCTGGTTCATGCCCGGAGAAATTGCCGCCAGACGGCTCTGATACCAGTTTAGCACCAGCTCCCGGCAGGTATCGATATCCGAATCAAGGAACACCGCGCCGATGATGGCCTCGACCGCATCCGCCAGGGTCGACTCGCGACGGAAACCGCCGCTTTTCAGTTCGCCCGGTCCCAGGCGCAGATAGTCGCCGAGCTGAAATTCAACACCGAACTCGGCCAGTGTCTGGCCGCGCACCAGGGTCGAGCGCATGCGGCTCAGGTCCCCTTCGCGGGCCTTGGGAAATTGACGAAAAAGCGCATTGGCGATGACAAAACTCAGGATAGAATCGCCGAGGAATTCCAGTCGTTCATTGTGTTGACCCTTGTGACTACGGTGAGTCATGGCCTGCTCCAATAACGCCGGGTCGTTAAAGCTATAACCAATTTTACTGTATAAATCTGTTACGTTTTTTTTCATTTTACTGAATATTACCTAGGCGTGAAAAACGCACGCCGGTTGGAACCCAGCTCGGCAGCACGCTGTCGGGGCCGTGTTCAAATTCAAAGCTCATCCAAATAAAGACCGCCTTACCAACCAGGTTACCGTAAGGCACAAAACCCCAGGCACGGCCGTCTTCGCTGTTGTCACGATTATCCCCCATGGCAAACAAATGCCCCTCCGGCACCACCCACTCGTCGCTGCGGGTGCCCGGCTGCTGGTAATAATGCCCGATACGCTCAGGCAGCTGAGGGTTTATCAAAATATCGTGGGTCTGGCCCGGTAAAGACTCTTTCAGCTTCACCTGGGGCATGCCCATCATGGTAAACTCATCGTGATTGAGGATTTCCATATCAACTTTATTATACTCGCCACAGGTCATCTCGCCCTGTTGCAACGCGCCCTCGGGACACTTAGGTTTAATAAACAGTTGCTTGTTGCGGTAGACGATATGGTCGCCGGGCAGGCCGATAACGCGCTTGATAAAGTCGACCTTCTCGTCGAGAGGGAACTTAAACACCACGATATCGCCGCGCTCCGGCTGGCCGGTTTCCACCAGCTGAGAGCGCCAGACCGGATCCTTGATGCCGTAGGCGTACTTCTGCACCAAAATAAAGTCGCCCACCAGCAGGGTCGGCATCATGGAGCCGGACGGGATCTGGAACGGCTCGAAAATAAATGAGCGGAAAATGGTGATCGCCGCGATCATCGGGAAGATGGATTTGGCGGTCTCGGTAATGGCAGGCTCCGGCGCAATCTGGGCCTTGACCTCGTCATCCAGCACGCCGCCGGATGCACCCTCGGCCAGGGCAATGCGCTCCTTTCTTTTCGGCGCCCACATAAGGTGATCAACCAGCCAGATCAGGCCGGAACCTAAGGTCAGCAACACCAAAAAGATAGAGAAATATCCTGCCATCTCGTCTTGTCCTCTTATTTACCTACTTTCAAAATTGCCAGGAAGGCGTCCTGCGGTACTTCCACGTTACCCAGTTGCTTCATACGCTTCTTACCTTCCTTCTGCTTCTGCAGCAGTTTCTTCTTACGGCTTACGTCACCGCCGTAACACTTGGCCAGTACGTTTTTACGCAGCTGTTTAACCGTGGTACGGGCGATAACATGGGCGCCGATAGTGGCCTGGATCGCGATATCGAACATCTGACGCGGGATCAGCTCTTTCAAGGCTTCCGCCAGCTGACGGCCGCGGCTTTGTGCGCCTTCGCGGTGGGCGATGATAGCGAGTGCGTCAACCCGATCGCCGTTGATCAAGATATCCACCCGCACCATGTCGGAGGTGCGGAATTCCTTAAAGTTGTAATCGAGCGATGCAAAACCGCGGCTGGTCGATTTCAGGCGGTCGAAGAAGTCCATCACCACTTCGGCCATCGGCAGTTCATAGGTTACCGCCACCTGTTTGCCGTGATATGACATCTTGGTTTGCATACCGCGCTTTTCGATACACAGGGTGATGACGTTACCCAGGTATTCCTGCGGCACCAGAATATTGGCTTCCACGATAGGTTCGCGGATCTCGAGAATATCGTTCACCGGCGGCAGATCGGACGGGTTGTCGATTTGAATGGTTTCACCGCTTTTCTTGACGATCTCGTAAACAACCGTCGGCGCCGTGGTGATAAGATCCATGTCATATTCACGTTCCAGACGCTCCTGGATAATTTCCATGTGCAGCATGCCGAGGAAACCACAGCGGAAACCGAAGCCCAGCGCCGTCGAATTTTCCGGCTCGAAGAACAAGGACGCATCGTTCAGGCTCAGCTTGTTAAGGGCATCGCGGAACGCTTCGTACTCGTCGGACGCGATCGGGAACATACCGGCATACACCTGTGGCTTCACGCGCTTAAAGCCGGGCAGGCGTTCACTCGCCGGGTTTTTCGCCAGGGTAATGGTGTCGCCCACCGGCGCCCCGTGAATTTCCTTGATACCGGCGATCACAAAGCCAACTTCACCGGTTCGGAGCACGCCGGTTTCTTTTTGCTTAGGCGTGAAAATCCCCACCTTGTCGGCGATATGCACCTGATCGTTAGACATGATCTTGATCTTGTCGCCGGCACGCAGTTCACCGTGCTTGATCCGCACCAAGGATACAACACCCTGATAGGAGTCGAACCAGGAGTCGATAATAAGCGCCTGCAGCGGCGCTTCGGGATCCCCTTCCGGGGCTGGAATGTTGGCGACGATGGTTTCCAGTACGTCTTCAATACCGAGGCCGGTTTTGGCGCTACACTGTACCGCATCGGTGGCGTCGAGACCGACGATATCTTCGATTTCTTCGGCAACGCGCAGCGGATCGGCCTGCGGCAGGTCGATCTTGTTAAGGATAGGCAGTACTTCCAGATCCATTTCGATGGCGGTGTAGCAGTTTGCCACGGTTTGCGCCTCTACGCCCTGGCCGGCATCGACCACCAA
>JBNKEN010000039.1:0-3798 GCA_050288805.1 Pseudoalteromonas sp. | reverse complement strand
AGCAAAAAGGTAAACATACAGATGGATTCGAAATACACTTCACCAGTTTGGCTCAGGGTGGCGTAACCGCTGGCGCCGTAAGCACCGAATATTGCGAGTGACACCGGCACATCCATATTGAGGTGGCGGTTGGCAAGCCCGTTCAGGGCATTGGTCAAAAACGGCAGGGCCGAGTAAAACACCACCGGGGTGGCGAGCACCAGGCTTATCCAGCGGAAGTATTGCTCGAAGTTATCCTCCATGCCGGAAACATGCCGAAGTACATGGCAAAGGCGAACATCATCACCTGCATGGTCATGAGGCCGGCGACACCGAGCCTGCGCACATAGGCCTTGGCTTGTATTTGTTTTTGTTGTGCTTCTAAATCGGGCTGAAAGGGGTAGGCCTTATAGCCGATTTGGTGCAAGGCTTCGAGCAGTTCGCTGAGGGCTGCCAGCTCTTGATCCCACACCAGGGTGGCTCTGTGGCTTGCGGTGTTAACATCGACCCGCTTGACGGTGTGATTCGCCAACAGCTGTTTTTCGATAAGCCAGGCGCAGGCGGCGCAGCTGATCCCTTCTACCGTCAGCACGATTTCACTGTCGTTACCACTGTGGGTAACGAAGTCGGCTTGAATATCGGCATTGTCATAGCTTTTGATCAGGGCCAGTTGGTCCGGCACCAGCTGTTCGACCTTACCGGCGGATTCGGTGCGAAACTTATAATAATCCGTCATTCCCTGTTCGATGATGGTTTCGGCCACGGCCTGACAGCCGATGCAGCACACGGGTCTGTCTTCCCCGTAAATACGAATGTGGGCATTGAATCCTGCGGGGACGGGTTCCAGGCAGTGAAAACAGCTCAGCGACATAGGGATCACTTATATTGAGGGCTGACGGCGATCGCCTGTTCGTTCGGTAGCGCGATGTTTTCCTTTAATTTCCACAGGCCGTCGAAGGGTTCGATAAACACCGTATAGCTGCCCTTTGCCAAGTCTTCGGTCAGCGCCGTGTATTCGCCGCTGGCATTGGCGGTCAGCATCAGGCTACGGTCGAGCGCCTTGATGGTGCGATGATAAAATGAAAGTTTCAGAGACGGCGTGTTTTTGTAATCGCCCTTGGTGAAGCGGAACGACACCCGATCGCCGATGATCTTGAGCTCACCGTGCAGGTAAAGCGCCTTGGCCTTGTCGTATTTGCTGAGTTCCAGGTTGATGGCCTTACCTTTCTTATAATAGTCGTCGACCACCATGTCAGGTCCCTTGTTGACGGCGATATAGATCAAACCGGCACAGGCCACAATAGAGATAACGGGGAGGGAGATTAAAAACCAGGGCCAGAATTGCTTATACCAGGGAACAACTTTCATAATGCTCGTTCAATAAGACTATTTGGCTGGCTATTTTACGTTATCCGGCACAAAAAAACTAAAAAAAAGCCTCCGAAAAGGAGGCTTTATTTGATTTGAATTAACCTAATTTCGAAAAGGCTAATTATTTTTCCTGTGACAGGCTGTAAACGTAGGCCGAGATCAGGTGTACCTTCTCTTCGCCCAATACGTCTTTCCATGCCGGCATTACACCGTTACGACCATGAGTGATGGTTTCGGCAACGGCGCGTTGCGAGCCACCGTACAACCAGATGTTGTCGGTCAGGTTAGGCGCGCCGAACGGAAGGCCGTGAGCCACAGAGCCCTTACCGTCCATTCCGTGACAGGCCGCACACATGGCGAATTTCGCTTTACCCGCATCCGCATCTTTCTGGTTAACCGTACGGCCTGACAGGCTCAGTACAAACGCAGTCATCTGCTTCACACCTTCCTCACCCAGGGCTTCGCCCCAGTTAGGCATGGCGGCCTTACGACCGTGCAGGATGGTTTCCTTGATCTTGTCAGGGGTACCGCCATACAACCAGTCGTTGTCGGTCAGATTCGGGAAGCCTTGGCCGCCGCGCGCATCCGAACCGTGACATTGGGCACAGTTTTGTGAGAACAGGCGTTGGCCGATCTCAAGTGCTTGTTCGTCGGAAGCCAGTTCAAGGATATCGCGTTTGGCGAAAGACTCGAACAGCGGACCGAACTTCTCGTCAGCCTTGCGGATCTCGTTATCCAGCTGAACCATCTCGCCGTTAGCCACTGCGTCTTCGGTTGCCTTTTTCGATTCGGCAAGCGATTTAACGCCCTGGTTCGAGCTGGTCCATTTCGCCAGACCTTCCCAGTTACCCAGGCCAGGGTAGGCAGCCAGATAATAGACGGCCCAGATAAAGGTTGCGAAGAACATGTAGGTCCACCACTTAGGCAGTGGGTTGTTGATTTCTTCGATGCCGTCAAACTCGTGTCCGCACGTCTCACCTTCTTTTACGCCCACATAGTTTTTCAAGTTCCAAACTAACAGGCCGAAGATAAGCACCAGACACGCCAGGGTTAGTACGATAACCCAAATACTCCAAAAGCTAGTCATTTCTCAGACTCCTTTTCCTCATTGTTGATTGTGTCGTTGTGTTTTTTTTCGTCGGCGAAAATCGTATTCGCCGCATCGTCGAAACGGGACTTAGCGCGTTTGCTGTAAGCCCAGAGCACAATCACGATAAAAAGTACCATTATTACCAGAGTCAAAATGCCTCTGAATGTGCCGTAATCCATAGTAATTACTTCAAGTGCGTGCCAAGTTGCTGAAGGTATGCGATGAGGGCTTGCATTTCTGTTTTACCCTTAACCGCAGCTTCGGCGCCGGCGATGTCTTCATCGCTGTAAGGCACACCGAAACCTTTAAATACCTCTAGCTTTTTGGCCGTTAACTTGCCATCAAGTACGTTTTCATCAAGCCAAGGAAAGGCCGGCATGTTTGACTCAGGAACCACGGCGCGCGGGTTCATCAGGTGAGCGTAATGCCAGTCATCCGAGTAACGTTGACCTACACGGGCCAGATCCGGACCGGTACGCTTAGAACCCCACTGGAACGGGTGATCCCAAACGCTTTCACCGGCAACCGAGTAGTGGCCGTAACGTTCAACTTCATCACGGAAAGGACGGATCATCTGAGAGTGACAGTTGTAACAACCTTCACGGACGAAGATATCGCGACCTTCCATTTCAAGCGCAGTCAACGGACGCAGGCCGTCAACCGGCTCGGTTGTGTCTTTTTGGAACATCAATGGTGTGATTTCAACCAATGCACCGAAGCTGATAGCAAACACCGTCATGATGGCCATCAGGCCGACGTTCTTTTCAACGATCTCGTGTTTGTTTTGTGAATTCTTGTTGCTCATTAGTCACCCCTTAAGCTGGTTGCGCTTCGGCGTCAGCCGTAAGCGAGCCTTTCGTGGCTGCAACCGTACGATACGTGTTGTAGGCCATAACCAACATACCCGTTACGATGAATACACCGCCCAGAAATCGCATCACATAGAAAGGATGTGAGGCTTCCAGTGACTGTACAAAGCTGTACATCAGGGTGCCGTCTGCGTTGACTGCACGCCACATCAGACCTTGCATAACGCCCGAGATCCACATGGCTACGATGTAAAGTACAACACCCACGGTGTGCAGCCAGAAATGGGTGTTAACCAGTTTGATGCTGAACATGCGGCCGTGACCGAACAGGGCAGGGATCAGGTGATAGATAGCACCGATAGACACCATGGCAACCCAACCCAGAGCACCTGAGTGTACGTGACCTACGGTCCAGTCGGTGTAGTGTGACAGCGCGTTAACAGACTTGATCGCCATCATCGGGCCTTCGAAGGTCGACATGCCGTAGAACGACAAGGAAACAACCAGGAAACGCAGGATAGGGTCGGTACGCAGTTTGTGCCATGCGCC
>JBNKEN010000038.1:0-2153 GCA_050288805.1 Pseudoalteromonas sp. | reverse complement strand
GCGCTTTATCGCTGCCCTCGCCGCAAAGCGCCGAGGCCGGGATCTGGCTCGAATTCTCGCTTCACAATAAAAGCAGCGAAACACTTTATGTCCTGCCCTGGCTGACGCCCTTGGAAGGATTCATGTCGGAGCTGGTTACCGTCACGTCAAGCGACGGAAGCGCCCTAGTCTATCAAGGACCCGAGATAAAAAGGCCCGCCCCCACCCGGCAAGACTACATAGCCATCGCGGCCGGAGACACACTGAAAAACAGCATTAACCTGCTGCTCGCCTATGAGTTAACTCCCGGTATTTATGAAATCGCCAACAAGCCCTATCGCCTGCATTACTTTCAACAAGGTGATGGGGAAGCCGTATATCTCTGTCCGTCGTCAGTAATGACGCTGCAGGTCACCGAATAACACAAAGAAGTTGGGAATAATTTTGAACGGCAAAGCAGGCCCTCTGAGCGAAAGGCTGGATGGCTGAAATAAGACGCTTAAAAACTGCGGGCATAAAAAAACCCTGACCATACGGTCAGGGTTCTAAAAGTGGTACCAGCGGGCGGACTCGAACCGCCACGCCCGTTAAGGCGGGGGATTTTGAATCCCCTATGTCTACCGATTTCATCACGCTGGCGTCTTTTTTCTTTAACCTTCTTAGGTAAGAAGATAAAGAAAAACCACTTCAGAGCTAAGGCTTTTTGTTACACGCCCTCGTCTCTATGGCATGCATTATACAAAGAATCACTAGCCCGGCAAGCGTTTTATTTGCCAAGACAAATCGTTTGATTAGCAATTAATCAACCTTGGCGCTAACGCGCTTTACGAGATTCGACTTTAAAGCCCGTTTTGCTAGAATGCGCCTTCCTTAGCGTAAAAAGAGTTTACCATGTCAGATTTTCCACGCGCCGGGTTTCCCCGTCGCCTTGCATCGCTCGTTTACGATGGCCTGGCCGTCATAGCCTTCGCCATGCTGACCACGGTCGCCTATCTGTTGCTGATTCAGGCTATGGTGTCCGGCGGTCTCATCGCTATGGGCGAGGCCGAGGATATTTCCGCACTGATCCAAAACACCCCCGTGCTGTATACCCTGCGCTCGGTATTGCTTATCGCCGTGGGTATCCTGTTCTTCGGCTATTTCTGGGTAAAGGGCGGCCAGACCATAGGCATGCGCGCCTGGCGCCTAAAGGTGCAAAACCTCGACGGCAGCAAGCTGTCATGGAAGCAAGCCATTATCAGGGCGTTTGCAGCCTTGTTGGGCCTGGGCAATCTGCTGTTACTGGTTAACCTGAAAGACAAAAGAGCACTGCAGGATTACCTGGCGGGCACCGAAATGGTGACCCTGAGCAAGGAAGAAAACAAACGCATTTATCGCGAACGGCATTAATAAAAAAGCCTGCATCCGCAGGCTTTTTTATTGCTCGTTTAATTGCGTTTTTTCAGCAAATAGCTGGCGAAAACGATAAACAGCAGGCTCGGCACAATGGCGGCAACGGCCGGCGGCATTTGGTACACCATCACCACGGGGCCGAATACCTTATCGGTAAGGTGGAACACGATGCCCGTTACCACCCCCATCACAATGCGTGCGCCCATGGTCACTGTGCGCAGCGGTCCGAAGATGAAGGACAGCGCCACCAGCAACATCACCCCTATCGTCACCGGCTGCATGATTTTACGCCACAACGCAAGCTCGTAGCTGCTGGTGTCCTGCTCGTTCTGCTTGAGGTAATCGAGATAATCCCATAAGCCGCTGAACGACAGGGATTCCGGTTTAATGGAAACCACACCCAGCTTTTCGGCGGTCAGTTCCGAGGGATAAAACTCGCTTTCCAGGGTCTGCGTTGCCACCTGACTCGGTGTAATATCGACATGAGATACGCGCTTGAGCAACCACCCCCCCTCCCGGTTGTGCCCTTCAAGAGCACGGGTGATGCGATCCAGTTCCAAGGTGTTGCGATCGAAGTGGTACATTTTGATGCCGTGCAGCACGCCTTCCTGATCGACGTTTTCGATGTTAATAAAGACATCGCCGTCCTTCGCCCATACCCCCTTTTGGGCGTTGAAAACGTCACCGCCGTGAATCGCCAATGTTTTGAATTCCTTGGCCTTGCGCTGCATCTCCGGCACGCCCCACTCGCCCAAGGCCATCAACAGCACGGCCATCAACAG
>JBNKEN010000037.1:0-4393 GCA_050288805.1 Pseudoalteromonas sp. | reverse complement strand
TTCCGATCTGCCCTGGCGCCTGCCTTTAACCGGGTTTTGGCCACCGAGATTTCCAAATCATCGGTGCACTCGGCACAACACAACATCGCCGCCAACGGAATCGACAACCTGGATATCATCCGCATGTCCAGCGAAGAGTTCACTCAAGCAATGAAGGAAGAAAGAAGCTTTTCGCGTCTCGACGGCATCGATCTTAAGAGCTACAACTGCCACACCATCTTGGTCGACCCGCCGCGTGCCGGGATGGACGAACAAACCTGCGACCTGGTGGCCGGATACGACCACATTCTTTATATCTCATGCAACCCGGAAACCCTGGAGCGGGATCTCGAACACCTCTGTAGAACTCACAAGGTTGAGCGTTTCGCTATCTTCGACCAGTTCCCGTATACTCACCACATCGAGTCCGGTGTATTCCTGAAACGCAGTTGATATTAAACACCTAACCCTATACAGCTTCCTGACGCCGCACATCGCTTCGGTTGAAATATGACGAACGGGAAGCACGGTTAGTCCGATAAAAAAGGCCCAATCGGGCCTTTTTTATTTCTCAGCGAGATAATTCACCAGCTCACTGATGCCTTTAGCATCCGAGATACCCGATTCCTTGCCGAGGATCAGCTTGTACTTGCCGTTGACAATAAAGGTGGGTACCGAATTCAGCACTCCCTTTTTCTGCCAGTTGTCTTGCGTACGCTTCATTTTCGAGGCCATGGTACGAACAGAGAAACTGTTGTAGAACTTGTCGAACGTAGCCGCATCAACGCCCTCTGCGGCGAATACATCCTTGACGTCAGCCAGTGAGTTGAACTTGGCGCGTTTACCGTGATAGTGCTTGAAGATCGCCGCGATCAATTTGTCTTTCTGCGGAAGCACTTCGGCCGTAGCCAATGCCTGGGTCATCATTTTCTGGTTGTCCTGATCACGCACACCGACAAAGTCGACGTGCGTTTTCTTAAACTGGATCCCCTCGCCCAGCATAGGCTTCATATCTGCAATCACAGGTTCAAAATTATTACAGTGCGGGCAATAAAATGAGAAAAATTCCATGATCTCCGGTTTCTTTGTTCCCTGCTCTGCCACCACCTCGTAATGGACCCCTTCCTTAAACTCTGTAGCCAGCGACGCCAACGGCATCAGTAGTGCCATCAGACCCACAGTTAAAAGATGACGCATCAACTCTCTCCGTTAAATTATAATTTTAATAAGTAATTAACCAGATCGTTTAAATCGGCCTGGCTGTGAATTTCACGCATATTGACCTTGTATTTGCCATTGACAATCAGAGTCGGCACACCGGTCAAAGCGCCCAATTTTCCGTAACGCTCCTGCGCATCGACCATCGCCTGCTCGGCACTGATAACAGGCATACTCGCCATGGCAGAATCGAACTCGGCCTCAGAAATACCGTTGCCGACCATCAGAGCCTTCACCGCAGCCAGATCGCGAGGTGCATTATGCTTCACGTGAATGGTATCAAACAGGCTGTCGGCAACTTGTTCTCCCTTACCCGCCTGCTTGGCAATAATATACGCAAAACTCAGGTTGCTTTGCACCTGAGGCGGCAACCCACCGAGAAAGTTTACATGACTCTTATTGAACTCTACTTCCAAAGGTAAGCTGGCCTGCAGAGCCTTTACCGCAGGTTCCAGACGGTAGCAATGAGGGCAGAAAAATGAGAAGAATTCGCTTACTTGGGGTTTGGCCGTTTTTCCCGTATCCAGCTCGGTATACTCTTTTCCGGCCTGGTAGTCGGCAGCGAGAGCCGCGAACGGCAGGCATAAAATCAATAAGCCAAGTTTTAGTGTTTTTATCATAGTACGCTCATATTTCTTTATGTTAGGGCATTAATTTTAAAGCGGGTTCGTGAAGTGCCGCCAATTGTTCTTTTAAGGCCAGGATCTGTTGTTCCCAGTATTTGTCCGACGCAAACCAGGAAAAGTTCCGCGGAAACGCGGGATCCGACCAACGCTTTGCCAGCCAGCCCATATAATGGACCATACGCATGGCTCGCAAGGGCTCGATCAAGGCCAATTCTGCGGGCTCAAAATAACAGAATTCCTCGTAGGCGTTAACCAGGGTGTCGAGTTGCAATAACTGATTATCCCGCTCTCCGCTCAGCATCATCCAGAGATCCTGAACGGCCGGTCCGGTACGACAGTCATCCAGATCGACGAAGGTCAGCATCCCTTCGCCAGCCCATAGAATATTGCCTGCATGACAATCTCCGTGCAACCTTATTGACGATTCAACCCGATAGCGCTGCTGCGTTTGTGCTATCACCATGTCCAGCACGGTGTAAAAAGCCGTCTCCAGTCCCGGCGTAACCAGTTTGCTTTCCAGCAGATGAACCTTGGCTTGCTCCAGGTATTCATCGCAACCGATTTCCGGGCGATGCACAAATCCCTTGCTTTTTGCGGTCTGGTGCATTCTACCGATCAGACGCCCCAATACCTCCAGCTGATCCAGGTTATCCATTTCGAACTGCCGTCCGCCAACACTGGGAAACAACGCAAATAAATACCCCTGGTCATTGAACAGGCTTTCCCCGTCACGCTGCAAAGGCGCCACCAAGGGCACCTCCGCTTCGGCCAGTTCAAAGGCAAAGCTGTGCTCCTCACGGATCTGCGCTTCGCTCCAACGGCCCGGACGATAAAATTTGGCAACATACCGACGCCCGTCGTCGCCTCGGAATTGATAGACCCGGTTTTCGTAGCTGTTAAGCGGCAACAGCCCGGAATCGACATATATTCCAAGACTCTCTATGGCATCCAGTATGGTGTCTGGGGTTAAATCACTGAAACTAAATTGGCTCATGATGTCCGCTATAAGAAAGCGGGGCAAGCCCCGCTTAAGTTAAGTCTTAACGACCCTTAAAGAAATTACTCGGTTGCTCTAACCGGGTTTTCGGCTCGTCGACCCGGAAAAGCACAAAGTTAAATTCTGTCATCGGTTTTTTCAAGTCATAGGGATCGATAACAAGCGACAAAGGCACGCTGTGAGACTTGCCCGGCGACACCTTGAACTGCTGCTTCCCGAGCACTTTATAGTTGCTCAATCCGTCAACCTCTATCCGGTATTCCTGTTCTTGTTGTGACTTATTCAAGACCTTCAGGGTATAGGTATTTTCGACCAACCCTTCGACATTGACCCGGAACAACTGGTTACGGTCACGAATGATATCGAGATCCATCGGCAAGCGGGTAACGATATTACCGGCCATGGCCACAACCAACACCAACAAAACAAAGCTGTATCCCAGCAACTTGGGACGTATGGGTTTGGTCTTTTGCTCGGATTCCAGATTGCGTTCCGTGGTATAGGAAACCAGACCGCGGGGATACCCCATTTTGTCCATCACACCGTCACAGGCATCGATACAGGCACCGCAGTTGATACATTCATATTGCAACCCGTTCCGAATATCGATCCCCGTCGGGCATACCTGCACACACAGGTTACAGTCGATACAATCGCCGAGCCCCATTTCTTTCGGATCTTGCCTGCGACCGCGAGGCCCACGTGATTCGCCACGTTTGGCATCGTAGCTGACGGTAAAGGTATCTTTGTCAAACATCGCCGACTGGAAACGCGCATAAGGACAAATATGCAGGCACATGATTTCGCGCATCCATCCCGCGTTACCATAGGTACATACGGCGAAAACCAGTACTGACAATACCGCATAACCGCTCGCCGCACCGGTCAATAAAGCAGGCACAAGCTCCCTGATCGGGCTGAAATAACCGACAAAGGTGATCGCGGTATAGAGGGAAAAGGCGGTCCAACTCAGGTGCTTGGCCGTTTTACGCCAGAATTTGTCGAAATCCATCTTGCGCTGATCCAGCTTTTTACGCTGGTTTGCAGAGCCTTCAAACTTTTCTTCAAACCAGATAAAAATGAAGGTCCAGACGGTTTGCGGACAGGTATAGCCACACCAAACCCGACCGTAAAAGGTCGTAACCAGAAACAGCGCAAAGGCGGCTATCATCAACAAAAAAGCGAGAATGGTCAGATCTTGCGGCCACAGGGTCAGGCCGAAGATGTTGAACTGCTGCTGGAAGATATCAAAGAGAACGGCTTGGTGACCGTGAAAATTGATCCAGGGAAGCAGCATAAAAGCCAACATACCAACGAAGCCCAGGCGCCTTCGCAGCATCTGGTGAAGCCCGCTGACGGCACGAACATAGATTCGGTTGCGGGGATTAAAACGGTCAAACTTTTCCGGATCCGGTTTTTGAATTTTCACCTCGGTCGGAATATTTTTAACCTTAATTTGCTTTTCCATCGATATTCCTTAACGCCGCTAGGGCAGACAAAAGACAGTGCAATTTAAGTTCAGAAAAGCAGAGACAATGCAATTTCGACGTCGTCAAACCTGCCTGGCGTAGTT
>JBNKEN010000036.1:0-7888 GCA_050288805.1 Pseudoalteromonas sp. | reverse complement strand
GATCTCCGTAATGACCCGAGCGAACGCCACCTGGTTTTCGCCGCAAAAAGCCCCGAAACAGAGGGAATTTTCCATGCTGCGGACAACCAGCTCGCGGGAGATCCCCTCGGCCCAGTAGCTGGTCGTTAAATACCCGTGGATCACGTCCGCTTGCATTCGCGCTTGTTCGCAGCTGAGAACGATCTTCTCTTCCATTCTTTACTCTCCCATAAACAGCAAAGCCACGGCGCCGAGCGTCAATAACGCCAGCACCCGGTTAAAACGTAGCATGGCCCTCTCCGTGGCCAGCAGGCGTTTTACGCCGACACCGAACAGGGTCCAGAAACTGTTCGATACCATACCGACCAGGCTGAAGATCAGGGCGGCCTGAATCACGGACGGTAAGTACAAATCCCCCGGCAGACTGAAAGCCGAAACGCAGGACAGCACCATCAGCAGGGACTTGGGATTCACGAACTGCAGCAACAGGCCATGGCGAAACCCCAGTAACGGATGTTCGTCCCGTTCCTGCAGGGTTCCCTTGCCGAACCCCAGTTTGATCGCCAGATAAACCAGGTAACCGCTGCCGAGCAGCTTAAGCAGCCAATGTCCGTTCGTCGACGCCAGCAACAGGGCGCCTATCCCGGCCCCCATCAGGATAAACAAAAAACAAATACCGATGCGGATGCCGAAAATAAAGGGCAATGTCCTGCGGTAACCGTAACGGCTTCCGGCCAGCGTCAGCAGCAGGTTATTCGGTCCCGGGGTCGCCGTGGCCAGCAAGGTAAAGGCGATGAGGGGGAACCAGAGACTGGTCAGGCTTTGGGGTAACATTTATTCATTTCCTGCAAAATTGAATCGATACAATTTATTTAATTGACTGGATTTATTTACATTCACGCATAATAATACCGATACAATTTCAAGCAATGATTTTATTGTACCCATGACAATTTGGCAGCCGACCCTTTCCAACAGTTCTTCTCCCCTATACAAACAGCTTGCCGATGCCATCGACAAGGCCATTGCCGACGGGGAACTGAGACCCGGTGCAAAACTGCCGCCCCAGCGCCGTCTGGCCTATGCCCTCGGCGTCACGGTGGGAACCGTTACGCGCGGTTATAACGAGGCGGAGCGCCGCGGCAGCGTTGAGGCCCGGGTCGGCAGCGGCACCTTCGTAAAGGAAAGACAACAACCAAACTACTTCGGCCAGACGGGCGCCGATCCGCATTTCGATCTGCAAAGCGCCAATCCGCCGGAGGTCGGCCAACTTGCTATGCTGTCAAACGCGTTGGCCGCACTGGCTTCCGACCCCGAGACATTGGCCCATTGCCTGCGTTACCAGCCCGAAACGGGAACCCCGCAGCAGTTACAGCAACTGGCCGAATGGCTGAAAGCGCGGAGCATTGAGGCCGACAACGAGTCTTTGCTTTTCACCTACGGCGGCCAGCAGGGTACGGCACTGACGCTCCAGGCCCTGTGCCTGGCCGGAGACACCGTATTGTGTGAAGGCCTGGCGTTCCCGGGGATCAGCGCCGCCTGTCAGCAGATGCAGCTGAGATGCATCGGCCTTGCAATGGATGAGGAAGGCATCACGGTCGAGGCACTGAAGTCCGCCATCGCACAAAGTAACCCCCGCGTTTTGTATCTCACCGCGCAGATCCAAAACCCCACCTGCGTCATGATGTCAGCGGCGCGGCGCAAACAAATATCGCTTCTTTGCCGAAGTGCCGGGGTGCTGATCCTGGAAGACGACGTGCAGTTTCTCCCTGTATCCGACAAGGCCCCCAGCTTTTACGGCCTGGATCCGGACAATACGGTGTACGTATCGAGCTTTTCAAAATGCTTTTCAGGCGGACTCAGGATCGGCTATCTGGCGGCAAGTCCCGGCTTAAGGGAGAAAATCAGGGCCAGTCTGCGCGCCGCCTGTTGGACCATTTCCCCGCTGCTGCTGGAAATCCTCTGCCGCTGGCTCGCCGACGGCACCATGTCGAAATTGGAACAAGACATCAAAAATGAAATGGCCGGGCGTGCTGAAATCCTTACCCGATTACTGCAAGGATACGAAATCCGCTTTCATCCCCACGGCTTCAATGCCTGGCTGGCCTTGCCCGAGCCCTGGCGCGCAGTCGATTTCGTTCAGTATGCCCGCGAGCGGGGCGTGCTGCTACGCGCGGCAGAAACCTACGCCGTAGGCCGCTTTGCCGCGCCGCAAAGCGTGCGCATCAGCCTGTGCGCACCACACGACAGGCAGGCATTAACCTCGGCCCTGGAGATTATCAGGGAATGTTTGGAAACCGGCGCGCCGGTAGGTGATCCCGTGTTTTAAAAATGAAGGCCGTCGCGCCTGCGACCCAACGCACGTGTCGCACCGACCGCGCGTCTTATCCCAAATGCTTGCTTTTTAGGCGTTTGCTCGCCTATAACAAGGGTCGAGCAAACTAAACCAAAAACAAGGATTCGGTATGAAACTTTCAATGACGGCCCTGCTGTTGGCCGGGCTTGCCGGCAATGCGCAGGCCCTTTCTTCCCTGGCCCAGGAGGACGTTTTCAATCTGGAGTATGCCAACCAGATAGACATCTCCGACGACGGCAAACGGGTCTATTTCGTGCGCAACCGCATGGACATCAAAAGCGATAAAAAGATCAGCAACATCTGGTCGGTAGCAAGCGACGGCAGCGATCTCGAACCCGTCACCAACGGCGTACACATGGATTTCGCGCCCGTGCTGTCACCCGGCGGTGATCGCCTGGCCTTTGTCTCGACCCGTGACGGCAGCAGCCAGCTTTATGTGAAATGGCTGAAAAGCGGCGCCGTTGCCAAGATCAGCAACCTCACCGAATCCCCGTCCGGATTAACCTGGACACCGGACGGACGCAGCCTGGTGTTCAGCATGTTCGTTCCGGCCAAGGCGAAAAACCCGGTTTCGGTGCCCGGCAAGCCCAAGGACGCCAAATGGGCGGATCCGGCCATTTTCATCGATGAAGTCTATTACCGTGCCGACGGCGCCGGTTACTCGAAACCGGGTTACAGCCACTTATTCCGCATCGATGCCAACGGCGGCAACGCGGTTCAGCTGACCTCGGGCGATTTCGACCACGGTGGCCGCGTCAGCTTCAGCGCCGACGGCAGCTATCTGTATTTTTCCGCCAACCGCCACGATGACAGAGACCTTAAACCGGTCAACAGTGAGATCTATCGCCTGACCATGAAAACCGGCGAAATAGAGGCGGTGACCGACCGCAACGGCCCGGACGCCAACCCGCAGGTATCGCCGAACGGCCGCTACCTGGCCTACCTCGGCTACGACGACATGCGCACCAACTACGAAAATACCCGCCTCTATGTGCGCGACCTCAAAAGCGGTGAAACCACCAGCCTGACCGAGGATCTGGACCGCGCCGTCGCCGACATTCGCTGGAAGGACGACAGCAAGGGACTGTATGTCAGCTACGACAGCGAAGGCAAGACCCGTCTCGATTACCAACCGCTGAAGGGAAAACGCACTCAAGTGACCGATGCCATCGGCAGCGTCTCGTTCGGGCGCCCCTATTCCGGCGGCGATTTTGATGTTGCAGCCAACGGCGCCGTCGCCTTTACCCTGGCCGACACTCAGCGTCCTGCGGATGTGGCCCTGGTGAGCAAGGGCAAACCCAAGCGCCTGACCCAATTGAACGAAGACGCGCTCGGCGACAAAACCCTCGGCAAGGTGGAAGAGCTGTGGGTGAAATCAAGTCACGACGGCCTGGACGTGCAGGGTTGGGTGATCTATCCGCCGGGCTTTGACCCAAGCAAAAAGTACCCGCTGATCCTGGAAATTCACGGCGGACCGGTCGCCAACTACGGCCCGCATTTTTCCACCGAGCTGCAGCTATACGCCGCCAAGGGCTATGTGGTGTTGTATATGAACCCGCGCGGCAGCGATTCCTACGGAAAGGCGTTTGCCCAGACCATCCATCACAATTATCCGAGCAACGACTACGACGACCTGATGACGGGCGTCGATAGCCTGGTCGGCAAGGGCTTTATCGACGAGTCTAAGATGTTTGTAACCGGCGGTTCCGGCGGCGGCGTACTGACGGCCTGGATCGTCGGCCACACCGATCGCTTTGCCGCGGCTGTGGTCGCCAAGCCGGTGATCAACTGGTACAGCTTCGTACTGACCTCGGATTTCTATCCCTTCTTTACCGATTACTGGTTCCCCGGCAAGCCCTGGGATCACATGGAACACTATATGAAACGCTCGCCCATCAGCTATGTCGGCAACGTCAAAACCCCGACCATGCTGCTGACCGGCGAGGCGGATCACCGTACGCCGATCTCCGAAAGCGAGCAGTTTTACCAGGCGCTGAAACTGCAGGGCGTGGATTCGGCCATGGTGCGTATTCCCGACGCTTCTCACGGCATTACCCGCCGCCCGTCAAACCTGCTGGCGAAGGTCGGGTATATTCTGTGGTGGTTTGAAGAACACGGTAAATAAAACGCACACAAAAAGCCCGCTCAGTTGAGCGGGCTTTTTTCTTTTCGTAATCTTTATCTTCGCAATGAAATCGGCCGTCAGGAGCCGGGCTTTGCTTCAGACCCATGCGGAACACGGCCTGACAATGCACATCTTTACTAAAAAGGACTGATTTTGCGGCATGCCTCTGTATTTTATCCCATAATTTGGGTAGTGTTCGCAGCCGTGTACCCCAAAGTGAAAGAACAGCATATCAACACCATCAGCAATAAATACGGTGCGGTGAAGGTAGAGCGCGACGGGCGTCTGGTCATCGGCCATTTCAGCGGCCAGCTTAATGCCTCGCTGATCAACGCCTTTACCCAGCATCTGTCACAACAGGCCGATCTCAACCCGAACAATCCTTGGGTCTATGTCAGCCATTCGCCGGACACCCTGGCCGCCACCCCTGAGGCGGAACGCGCATTGCTTGCCCTCGGCGCCCAGATGTTGTCGCAGGGTTGCCGCCGCTTTGCCTATGTGCTCAAGTCGAGCATCGCCATCGACCAGATGAAAAAGATCCGCAGCAAGTTCAACACCAAACCGGAACTGGAAGAGATCCTGTTCGACAACCTGAAAGATGCCAAAGCCTTCGCGCTCGGTTATTTTTCCGAAAATTAAGCCGGCATAATGCAGCATGTCGGCGCCGTTCACTAACCCTCTTTAATGCGCCAACACCGCCTCTCTCGCCTAAATCTAACTTGCCAATCAAGCCCTTATGTATTTATATAAAGTGAACCTATCAATCATCGCATAACAGAACCGTCGGGTGCTGGTTTGGACATAGTACTGATCCCAAAAGAATATTTTGAGAAAGTGACCGGCAACCGACCCATGGTTTGCCTTGCATTCGGCGCCTTGCTTTACTTCTTTTTTGCCAAACTGAGCGCCGCTGCACTGATCCTTCATCCCAGGCAGACACCCGACAGAGAATCCCTGCTCCACTGCGCCGATCAAAACCTCTACCGCGCCAAACAGCAGGGCAGGAATACCATCATCGGCTGATACAAGGTTTACGGAGGCAAGTCACACTCCCGGGGCGATGTATCTTATCCGCATCGGGCCGAACCGCTGCAGCACTACCCGCCACCATACATTTGACTAACCACACTTTATTACATTCTTTTGCTTGTTCCGATCAGGGATTTTGGCTTAATTTTTAAACCAAAGCAGAATAAAAAAGAGAATGGATGATGAAATATTCGGCGAGCCTGCTTGCGGCAATCCCGTTTTTTTGCGCCGCGGCAACCACTGCCCCCTTGTTCGAGGAGCTTTCCGTCGAGCTTGATTTTACCGTCGGCCAGCCGCCGGTTAGCGCCGATCTGACGCCCCATCCCGGCAATGAAATTTTGCTGTTCGGGCGCAGCGACAAGGCCGCCCAGCAGGTGGCCGTGGTCGCCCTGGTCAACGATGCGCTGACGGTGGTCGATCGCTTTGCCATCGGCGACGAGTATTTCGGCTTTGATATCGGCGGCGAAAACAAAACGCCTGAGCATCTCTATTTTCTCGCCGCCGACCATATCGCCCGCTATCGCTATCCGGCCGGAAGTGACAAAAGCCGTCTGGTCAGCTTCGCCGAAGTCTCATCGCTCTACCGCATCCGCCACAGCGGCTTTATCAAAAAACTGGATTTTATCTACGATTTGAACAACGACGGCGAGGATGACGCCCTGTTGCCCGACTTCTCGGAACTGAATGCCTGGCTCAGCCAACCCGACGGCTCGCACAGGCGCGCCTCGCTGCCGGTCGCGAGTCATACCGTGCTCAACATGGATGAACTGAATGCCACCCCGCCCCGCGTGTTCGTGGTGACGGGCAAAGAGCCGCAAAAGCCGCGGGTCGCCTACGCCGATAGGGGCACGCTAAATCTGTTTACGGCGGGCCGCCACGGCTTTTCACAGCAGGACATCGCCATCCGCGAGGATATCAGCGCGCAAAACTGGTGGGATATTCTCGGTGACGACGGTCGCCAGCTGGACCAGAGCGACCTCAAGCACAGGGTTATCGAGCGTATCGAGGACGTCAACGGCGACGGGCTGCTCGATCTGGTGGTCCGTTACACCCAAAGCCGCGGCGCCCTCGACAGACGCAACGACTATGAATTCTATTATGGGCGGCAGAACGACAAGGGAAGCCTGAGCTTTTCTCTCGAGCCCGACACCCGGGTAAGCGCCCAGGGCACCCTCACCGGCCTGTCTCTTGAAGACATCAACGGCGACGGGCGCAAAGAGGTGATGGTATCGAGCTTTGAAATCGGACTGTCGCAGATCGTCTCGGCGCTTTTGGCAGGCAGCATAGACCAGGAGGTATTGATCTATTGGCAGGATGACACCGGCCGCTTCCCGGAAGAACCGAACCAGAACTACGACACCGCCATGAGTTTCAGCCTCAGTAAGGGCCGCACCGGCCAGCCGCTGGTGATGCTGGCGGACACCAACGACGACGGTATTCGCGACCTGCTGCTGTCCGACGGAGACGACGCCATCAAACTCTATGCCGGCAAGGCGGAGCGCGGTTTTGCCCGCAGCAAACGCCAGCAGGTGCCCCTACCCGCCTCCGGCGATCAGGTGATACAGCACGACATCAATCGGGACGGCAAGGCCGATCTGGTGATCTATTACGGCAAACTCGACCAACCGGCCCTCAGCAAACGTATTTCCCTGCTGATGGCGCGCTGATAAGATAGTGGCCCCGCCACAGATGAAGAAGAAGATGAAGTTTCCGGTTACTTGCTTGCTCGCACTGGGCTCGTTCTGCTGCCATGGCGGCGAGCTGTACGGCGCATTTCCCGACAAGGTTGAGCCAGGTGAACACTATGTTTTCTACTCTCACGGCTACATAGTCGAGGGTGACGACACTCGCCCGGTACACCCGAAATACGGCGTCTACGACTTTCCCGCCGTACTCGATGCCCTGAAACACGAGAGTTACAACCTCATTGCCTATCACAGGGCGAAAAACACCGAACCGTTCGGCTACGCCAAAAACCTCGCCGACGACGTAAGGGCTCTGATGGCCAAGGGCGTGGCTCCCGAGCAGATCACTCTGCTGGGGTTTTCCCGCGGCGGCGCCTTGTCGGTGCTGGCGGCCAACGAACTCAAACAACCCGGCATCAAGGTGGCGATACTGGCCGGGTGCGCAGGGCTGGTGAAAAGCCATCCCGAGGTCAAGGTCTATGGTCGCGTGCTCTCTGTCTACGAAACCTCGGATCGGGTCGGTTCCTGTCGATTCCTGATCGACCGCAGCCAAGATGTCAGCGCATTTGAAGAGCTGGCGATTTCAACCGGCAAGGGCCATGGCGCCTTTTACCTGCCCCGCGAAGAATGGGTTACCCCGCTGAAACGCTGGCTGGTTGCGGATCCTCATCCGGCATCAAAGCCAGAAAAATAACTTCCTGAAGGCCTTTATGA
>JBNKEN010000035.1:0-3211 GCA_050288805.1 Pseudoalteromonas sp. | reverse complement strand
CTGTTCCTCGGCGCGCTGTTTGTAATGGCGGGCGGCATTACCATTTTGCAGGTGTCTGCCAACCCTTATGTCGCGGCCCTTGGTCCGGCAAAAACCGCATCAAGCCGACTAAACCTCGCACAGGCGCTCAACTCCCTGGGCACCACTGTTGGCCCTATCGTCGGTAGTTTACTGTTTTTTGGCGGCGCGTCTGCCCTGGTAACGGAAGCGGCTACGGCGGATTCGGTCAAGGTTCCGTACCTTATGCTGGCCGTGGCCTTGTTGAGCATTGCGATTGTGTTTGCCGTGCTAAAGCTGCCGGTGATCACCGCACATACCGAGCATGCCGATTGCAAGGCAAAGGGCAAGTCGTTGACCCAGGCGCCGCACCTGGTGATGGGCGTATTGGGGATCTTTTTTTATGTCGGCGGTGAAGTCGCCATCGGCAGCTTTCTGGTAAATTACCTCGGAGACCCGAATATCGCGGGTCTTGAAGAAGGTGCAGCGGCACGCCTCATTGCCTACTACTGGGGTGGCGCCATGGTAGGACGTTTTATCGGTTCACTTGCCATGCGTCACATTCGACCGTCTTCGGCACTGTTTTTCAATGCCTGTGCGGTGGTAGCCCTGTTGCTTGTGACCATTAACACCTCCGGTCCGGTGGCCATGTATTCTGTGCTGGCGATTGGTCTTTTCAATTCAATCATGTTCCCGACCATCTTCACGCTGGCGATTGAAGATCTGGGCTCGCTTACCAGTAAAGGTTCAGGCTGGCTGTGTCTTGCCATCGTGGGCGGTGCGCTGGTGCCTATGTTGCAGGGCGTTGTGGCGGATTCGGTTAATATCCAGACCAGTTTCTATGTTGCCGCTGCCTGTTACCTGTATATCGCCTGGTATGCGTTCAGCGTGCCTAAACTGCTGTCGCGCTGGCAGCACGCCATAAAAGGCTGATATCACTTTTCCCGTGTCGGGCGCGCCAAACGGCGCGCCTTTTTTATGCCTGCCGTGCGCCGCCTTACGCGTTGAATACGTATTCAGTGACCGAAACAAGTAAATAGGCATGGAACGTTCCAATACATATCTTGCCATCCGCTTGCTCCGTGCTCTCGTAAATGGGTTTTTACACTTGATAGCGTTAAGATTTTTCGCTGACGGCCATTAGGTAGAGACAAAGGCGTTGAATTCTGTTAAAAATTTGTAATTGTAACGGGTGGGTGCAAGCCCAAATCCGCCCCGCTTCGCGAGAAAAACGTATAAAAAAGCAGGTGTCCTATGCTTCAATCTTTCAAATTCACCACTAAGGTGACCGCCGCTGCTTCCCTGGTACTGGTGGTTGTGCTTGGTCTTTTCACCATCAATAACTTCGTGGCCATGCGCTCGCAAACGCAGCAGCAGCTTTCATCCGTTTTGCAAGAGATCTCACAATCGGTATCGCTTAACATCGCCAACTGGATGAACGGGAAACTGGCCATCGTAGAGGGGATTGCCCATGTTTATAACAGCGACGACAGCAAGGCGAAGGTGCTTGAGCAGCTGAGTCTCGCCGATGAAGCAGGGGATTTTAAAAATGTGTACGTGGGGAAAACCGACGGCACCTTTATTCTCGACGATCAGTCCATCGTTTTGCCTGCGGACTACGACGCCCGCACCCGCCCTTGGTATAAGCTGGCGGAGCAGCAGAGAGACACTGCTTTTACCGCGCCCTATATCGACGTCACCACCAATGAATTGACCATTTCCGCCGTCGTGCCCATCGAACGCAGCGGCGAGTTTTCCGGGGTCGCCGGCGGCGATATCGACATGGCGGCCATCACAAAAATCGTCAACGAAATCGATTTTCTCGGCTTCGGCTACGGTTTTCTTGTCGATGCAAAGGGCCGCATCCTCAGTCACCCCAATACCCGTTTGAACGATCAGCCGATGAGCAAGTTGTTCGGTGAAACTCTGGCGTTGACGCAGAGCTTTGCCGACCACAAGGTGGACGGCGAGGACAAGCTGGTTTCTTTTGTTCGGATCAAGGGTATTAAAAACGTAGATTGGTATCTCGGTGTGGTGATCAACAAGGAAATCGCCTATGCCTCGGTCGCTAATTTCCGCAACATGGCACTTTTATATATGCTGATGGGGATCATCGCCATCGTGGTGATGATGCAGTTCCTGCTGCGTTACCTGATGCGTCCGATGCAGCGACTTAACGACGCCATCAAGGACATTGCAGAGGGTGAGGGCGATCTCACCTGCCGCCTCGAGGTGGAAAACAACGATGAGTTCGGCGAGCTTTCCGGTTACTTCAATGCCTTTATCGAAAAGATCCACGGGTCTATCGAGCAGGTTAAAAACACCACGGTGGAACTGGAGCGCGGGGTTGAAAACCTGGTCAATTCCACCCAGGCAACCCTGACCATGTACGATGAACAGTCTAAGCGTACCGACAACGTCGCAACCGCAATCAATGAACTGTCTTCCAGTGCCCGGGAAATTTCAAGCAGCGCATCGAATGCGTCTGCCCTGGCCTCTGAGGCCAATAACGAAGCAAACCATAGTCAGCGCAGCCTGGGTGACAATATCGCTGCAATACGTGCGCTTGCCGACAAAATGGCCTCCGCCCAGGAAGAGATCAACGCCCTGGAGCAGCACACCACCAGCATCGGCCAGGTACTGGAAGTCATCAAGGGGGTCAGTGAACAGACCAACCTGTTGGCCCTCAATGCCGCCATCGAAGCGGCCCGGGCCGGTGAGGCGGGACGTGGGTTTGCCGTGGTAGCCGATGAGGTACGCCAGCTCGCCCAGCGAACCCAGGATTCCACCCGTGAAATCGAAGAAACCATTGCGAGGCTCCAGCAGGGCGCCGTTGCCGCGGTTAACGTGATGAAATCAAGCCTTGAGGATACCCATAACAGCGTCGGACAGGCCCAGCAGGCGGGCGATCAGATGGAACTGGTGACCAACACCATCGCCGGTATCGACGAAGTGAGTCATGCGGTAGCCAATGCCACCAATGAGCAAAACGAGGTGATCCAGTCGCTCGACGGCGATATTCACTCGATCAGCGATCTGACCCTGCAGGGACAGCAGAACCTGAGCGTCACGCTCGACGAATGCACCAACCTGAAAAGCCAGTTTTATGAATTGGAACAGATGGTGATGAAATTTAAGGTTTAATCGTTTTTCGTGGTCGAAATCAAATAACGCCTCCTTAATAGGGGGCGTTGATCGTTGTGAAGGGTGCAGT
>JBNKEN010000034.1:0-3696 GCA_050288805.1 Pseudoalteromonas sp. | reverse complement strand
TCCAGGCCGCCGATGCGGTGCTCCATTCCGGGTGTTCCCGGCGAGATCCAGGGCCGTGCGCCGGTGTCCGGGTGGCGCTTAAACAGCGCTTCCCGCTGCAGATGCGACGCATTATCTATTTCAATGGTCTGCACCTCGTCTGCGGCCGGGATCAACCAGGGCTCGACGCTGTTGGCGATAAGGCCGTCCGACAACAGTATGACCGGCGTCATATGCCGGGTAGCAATCTGAAATGCCTCGATAACACAGGAGAAACAATCGCTCGGCTTGCTCGGCGCGATGATCGGCAACTGACATTCGCCGTGGCGACCATACAGAGCCGCCATCAGATCGGCCTGTTCGGTCTTGGTCGGCATCCCCGTCGACGGGCCTGCGCGCTGAACATCGAAAATCACCACCGGCAGCTCTGCCATCACGGCCAGACCGATAGCTTCCTGCTTCAGATCCAGGCCGGGCCCGCTGGTGCTGGTCAACGCCAGGCTACCCGCATAAGCAGCGCCGATCGCCGCGCCCATGGCCGCAATTTCATCCTCAGACTGAAACGTTTTTACACCGTAGTGCTTGTACCTGGCCAACTGGTGCAATACGTCTGACGACGGCGTAATAGGGTAGCTGGCGAAAAACAATTCCCGACCCGATTGCACCGACGCCGCCACGGCACCGAGCGCCAGACCTTCATTCCCGGTTAGATGGCGATATCGGCCGGGTGTATGTTCCCCCGCAGGAATTCGATAACCGCCGCTGAAAAGCTCGAGGGTATTGGCGTAGTGATAGCCGCTTTTGAGCGCCTTGGTGTTCGCGGCAACCAGTTCAGGGCGCGACTTAAATTTCTGCTCCAGCCAGGACTCGATCTGGGTCAGGGGGCGCTCGAACAACCAGCACATCATGCCGAGCGCATACATGTTCTTACACAGCAGAGCCGACTTGCGCGGCAGGTCGGTATCGGCGAGGGCTTCAAGCGTCAGGGTTGTCAGGTTGACGGTGATGACCCGATAGGCCGACAACAGCTCTCCGCCCAGCGGATCCTCGGAAAATCCGGCCTTTTTCCAGTCCTTTTCCTTAAAGCTGTCGCTGTTGAGCAACAGGATGCCCCCTTGCTGAAGCGAGTGAAGGTTCGCCTTCATCGCCGCCGGATTCATGGCGACAATCGCATCAAGCATATCGTCGGGTGCCGAAACGGGCGCGCTGGAGAAACAGAGTTTATACCCGGATACGCCCGCCAGGGTGCCCGCCGGAGCGCGAATTTCAGCCGGGTAATCGGGAAAGCTGCTGATGAAATTCCCGGCGACGGAAGAAATGTAGGCGAATCGCTCTCCGATCACCTGGATGCCGTCACCGGAATCACCACAAAACAGCAAGGTCAGGGTGTCGACGACACGACGCTCGCCGGCCATAGTTACTAGCTCATTCATGATTTAAAGCCTTTAAGAAGAAACAGTATTTTTGTGAAACATTGCGTACATCACCGGCACCAGCAAGAGGCTGATCAGGGTTGACAGCAGCATGCCGCCGATGATCACCCAAGCCAGCGGAGACCAGGTAAGGCTCCCCGTCAGTGCCAGGGGGATCAGACAAACGACCGTGGTGAAAGACGTCAAAAGTATCGGCGACAGGCGGCTTTTACTGGCCTGGATGCAGGCATGGTAGCGGGACAAGCCGGTATACATCAGCTCGTTGGCCGCGTCGATCAGGATGATAGAGTTGTTGACGACTATGCCTATCAGGGCCGCGATCCCCAGGAACGCCATAAACGAGAAGTTATACCCCGTCATGTAGAGGGCGAAAATCGCTCCCGACACGGAAAACGGAATGGCGAGGAAAACGATCAACGGCTGGGAAAATGAGCGGAACTGGAATACCAGGACGGTAAAGATGCCGAGCAACGCGATCACGATGGATTTGATGAATCCCCTGAACGCTTCACCCCGCGACTTTCTCTCTCCGCCGATCCGGTAGTTGATGCCTTCCGGCAATGACAGTTGCTCCAACCGACCGGCGATCGCCTCGGTTACCTGTTCGACATTGAAGTCGGCCAAAACGTGCGCGGTGATCTTAAAAGAACGCTGGCTGTTTTGGTGTTGTATGCGGGCCGGAACCGAAACAAATTCCAGCCGCGCGACCTGTTCCAGGGGAACCAGCTGGCCGAGCCTGTCTGCCACCAGGATTTTCTTGAAATCCTCGATTCGCGCGCCTTCGGCCGCCGAAAGCCGCACCACGATATGAAAATCATCGCCGTAGTTGTCGCGAAACAGGCCGACGTCCATGCCCTTCAGGCTCATCTGGACCGCATCGTCTATGGCGGCGATGGGAACCTGCAAGCGCCCGGCACGCTCCCTGTCGATCACCAGCCTCAAATTGATCTTCTGCTCCGCCGCCGGATTTTCGATATTGATAGCCCCTTGGGTTGCGGCGATGATCGACTCCACATCCAACGAGGCGCGTTGCAGATCGGCAAAATCGTCACCAAACAGTTGCACCACGACAGGCGCCTCGATCGGAGCCCCCTGCTGGAAGTTTTTGACATACACATCCGCATGCTTAAAGCCGGAAAGACGCGCTTGAAGGCGGCGGCTGAACTGCCAGAACTCACGGGGAGTTGCCACTTTCACCTGGACAAATATCTGCGCCCGGTGCGGAATTTGCGCCGTGGGGGTTTCCGAGTAGTACACCCGGGGATTGCCGTGCCCTATGTTGCTGGCATAGCTCGTCACTTCCGGCATCTCGGCCAGTATCGCCTCGACCTGTCCGGTGACCACCCCGGTTTGCGCCAGACTGCTGTTGATCGGCAACCTGATGTTGATCAGCAGACGATCATTCTCGGCCTTTTCGAACAGGCTGACGCCGACCTGTTTGAACAGCAACAGGCTTCCGAAAAATACCGCTAACGCCAGAAAAATGAACACCTTGGCATGTTTAATCGCCACGGCCAGCAAGCGTTTGTAGGGGCCCTCGGAAAACGCCAGCAGCCATTGGGTCGCCTTCGGCTGCCGTTCCTTGCGGCGAGTCCCTTTTTTACCGAACAGCCAGGCGGAAGCGACCGGTGTCAGCGTCAAACAGATAAGCAGGGATGCGACCAGGACATACATCACTATCAGCGGAAGCGAGCGGATAAAACTGCCGGCATTGGTTTGCATCGCAAGAATGGGTAAAAATGCAAACAGGGTGGTCACCGTGCCGCTGGTGACCGCGCTGCTCACCTGCAGGGTGCCGGAGCGAGCCGCCGCAGCCGAGCTTTCACCCTGACGCCGCTTTTGCGCAATGCTTTCTGTGATCACGATGGCGTTGTCGACCAGCAGCCCCAGAGCCAGCACCAGCCCGACGATCGACATCTGCTCGATACCGAAATGGCTGATGTCCAACAGCGCAAAACCTATCAATACGCTGACCGGCACTATGGTCAATACGATGGCCATATTGCGAAAGCCGAGAAACGCCAGCACCAATACACCGACACACACCAGGCCTTGCAGCAGATTGCCGAAAAAACCGTTGAGCCGTTTGCTCACGCTGGTCGACTGCTCCAAGGCAAGATGAAGCTCAATATCGTCGGGCAAGGCAGTGCGTAAATCCTGCAACACCTGCTGGATCTGCTCCGTCACCGTATAGATGTTGGTTCTCTCGCTTTGCATCGCGGTGATGAACACGCTGCGTTTGCCGTTGTAACGCGCCAGATACGTCGGTTCGCTGTCGGTAAAA
>JBNKEN010000033.1:0-14391 GCA_050288805.1 Pseudoalteromonas sp. | reverse complement strand
TGAGCCCGATAATTAAACGAACCGCCGGCGTGCTGGCCGCTATCCTTGTTTCTCTCCTGGTGGTGGTGTTTTGCCTGCTTTTCACGTCGCCGGGCAACCAGTTTTTGGCTTATGGGGCGGGAAAGCTGGTCGACGGTCTCTCGGTCGAGCTGCCGCAAGGGCGTTTTCTTTATAACGATCCCTTTAGTGTCCGATATCACACCGATGCTCAATTAATCGAACTACACGGGCTGCGTCTCGCGCTGGCCTGGTCCGGTTGCGAAGGACTTTGTTTTGATCTGATAGCGGCCGAGCAAATCGTCTACCGGGTTGAGGGGGAAACAGCGCAAACGGTCACGAACGATGATGTGCAACGGGCCTCCATCGAAACCGTAGCTGTGGTGTTGCCGTTTCCCGTGGATATTCGTCGCATTGATATCGCCGGAATCGACATCAACATGCCAGGGCAGGAGATCCGCCTGAACCGCCTGACAACGGCATTGCATATGGCGGAAAGTGAACTTATCGTTCCCTCGCTCACGTTAGCTGAGGCGCAAATCCACCAACAACAGGCGAAAGAAACGCCACCGGCGCCGCTCGGCGTGTTGCCGGCCATAACCCCGGTCGAATTGACTATTCCTTTAATCATTGACCTTCGCCAGGCTGAACTGGCGCGGTTTGAGTTGTGGCAAGGTAAAAAGCAGACGCAAGCGGGCCCGATCAGCCTGAGCGTAAAGGCCGAAGAGCGCCGTGCCGGCATCGAGAAATTGTCCGCGCACTACGGGCAATGGCAATTGGCCGGATCCGTTTCGGTGGCGCTTGGCGGCGGTAATCGAGTGGCTGCAGATCTGACCCTTACCGATCCGCAAAACCGAATCACGGCTCAAGTAAACGGGCCACTTTCTGCGCTCGATGTCACCGCCGAATCGCAGGGGCTTTTCCCGCTGACCCTTGATGCGGTCGCGGATCTGACCCGGGAAAATTATCCGTTTAGCCTGAATCTGAGCCAATCAAGTTGGCACCTGAAACAAGGGGAAAGCGCCCTGTTGCTTGAACAAAGCAGGGTAGAGGCCGAGGGGAATGCAGATGATTATCGGCTGCGACTCAAGGGCGAGATGCAGCTGGATGCCTACCCGAAAGTGATGTTGGAAAGCCGGATCCAAGGAGGGCTGACGCAGCTCGAAAGCGCCGTTATTTCACTGCGGGCGAACGACACAACACTCGATGTAAACGGCGGTTTAAGCTGGAAAGACGGGATAAGGGCTGCGCTCAAGGGGGAATTAACCCATTTCAGGGCCGACTATTTCACCGATAAGGCCAGCACCGATGTGTCGGGTGATTTCAGCCTGAATGCGACGGCAAGCGGAAATGAATGGCAACTGGAACTCAGCAAAGCCGCATTATCCGGCACCCTGAACGGCTATCCGCTGGCACTCGACGCAGAGCTGACGATCGATCAGGCGCTGGATGCAAACATTGAGCGCCTCGCACTTTCGGCGGGAGACAACCGCGTTTTTCTGGCGGGGGCAATCGCCGAACAATGGCAGCTGACGGGGGAAATGCGGCTTGTGGACGGCAACCAGCTGCTGCGAGGCCTGAGCGGCAGCGGACAGGGAAACATAACCGTGCTTGGTGCACGCAGCGCACCCGAAATTAATTGGCAGATGAGTGCCAATGCGCTCAGCTATGAAGACTTCAGTATAGGCCTGCTTGATACCCGGGGCCACATTTCACCCAAGAACGACTGGACTGCAAAACTTCAGCTGGATCTGAAAGAGGTGAATCTGGCAGGACAGCAAATCGACAGATTCAACATCGCCGTTGACGGTGAAAAGCGTCACCACACCCTGTCCTTATCGGCCGAGTCCGCTCGTTTTAACAGCCAGTTAGGGCTAAGTGGCGGCATCGAAAACCAGATCTGGCGGGGCACACTCGGCGATGCCAGCGTGTCTGCCGGCGACGTTGAAATGCACGCGCGACAGGGAACCCGGTTCGAATATGCACTGGACAGCGGGCGAAGCGTGATTTCCGCTCATTGTTGGGAAGGGGAAGGCGCCAAGCTATGCCTCAATCAATTTGCCCTGGACCCGGCCTCTGGCGGCGCAGTCAATGCCAAGCTGGAGCGGCTGCCCGTCGACATCCTGATTGCCCCGATAAAACCTCTCTTCGGCGGTGAAGGGGTGTTGAACGGGATGTTCGAGCTGAATTGGCACGATGGCAAGCCAGGCCGGATACGTTCCCGTCTTCAGGGAGAAGGAATGGGCTTGACTGCCGAGGCAGAAGAGAAGACGTATCTGCTGCCCCTTGAACGCTTCGAGGTGAATCTTGACGGTGATGCCAAGGCACTCAAACTCGCACTCAATGCCGCTTCGAGTCTGGCCGGGGAACTCGGGGGAGCGGTGACACTTGCCGACCCGTTGCAGCGGCGCGAGCTGGACGGTGAAATACATTTAAACGGCCTGATGCTGGAAAACCTGCTGCCCTTTATCGAACCCCTTGAAACCTTGAGCGGGCGGGTGGATGCCGAATTAAAACTGGCCGGAACGGCGATGCGCCCCAAGGTCACCGGGAAACTGGATGCGCAAGGGATCGGCTTGGCCGGACAGGGGCTGCCACTAAGACTGCGGGATTCAGGCCTTACGGCGCAGCTTGAAGATGAACGGGTTGATTTCAGAGGGCAATTGCATGATACCGAGCAGGGCGAACTTTCCCTGGCCGGTCAGGCCCGTCTCGGCGACCAGGAAAGTGTGTCGCTGACCCTGAAGGGCAAGGAAATGACTCTTGCCCCGAGACAGGGCGTTAAACTGAAAATTTCGCCCGACATGAGCGTGGACATGGTGCAAAACACGCTCAAGGTGCGCGGCCGTTTGTCGGTTCCTTACGGGCGGATCAACATCGATGAGTTGCCCGAGGGCGCGGTTGAGGTCAGCGAGGATGAAGTGATTTTGGATGCCCGCACGGGCGACGAAAAGGCCTTGCCGTTTAAACAGGATATCGATCTCGATGTTGTTCTCGGCGGCGATGTGCGGGTGAATGCCTTTGGCCTGAAGACTCGGATCGGTGGCGATTTGTCGCTTACCCGAGCGTCGGGAACGCCGCTTTTGGCCAACGGCGAGCTGAATCTGGCCGAAGGGCAGTATCGGGCGTTCGGTCAGGACCTTTTGATACGTAAGGGAAAAATAGGATTCAGCGGTTCACTGGAAACGCCCTATCTTGATATCAGTGCGATTCGTAACCCCGACACCACGGCAGACGGCGTCATCGCCGGGCTGAACCTGAGCGGCAACGCTGCGCGCCCGCGGCTTGAGGTATTTTCCGAACCGGCAATGGACAAATCAGCCGCGCTCAGTTATCTGCTCAACGGGCGTCCGCTCGGCGAAGGAAACAGCTCGGGCGATGCCCTGCTGACACAGATGCTGCTGGCCCAAGGAACCAGCCGTGGCGAGGGCATCGTATCCGGATTCGGGGAATCGGTGGGGCTCAAGGATGTGACGCTCAGTTCCGTCGGCAACGGCGATGATACCAAACTGGAGATCGCAGGTTACCTGGCGCCCGGGGTTCAGCTCAAGTACCGGGTCGGGATTTTCGATTCTTTAAGCGAAGTGGCGGTGCGCTACCAGTTGTTTTCCCGTTTTTATATCGAGATCACCAGCGGCTTGTATGACACCCTGGATATTCTTTACAAGTTTGATATCGATTAAGCGCGGACCTTTGGCGACAAACGGGGATTAACCTTTAGGGAAAAATGGTTTAATGTGTTTTTTTTACCCTGAAAATAGCACGGAGAAAAACCGTTGTTGCGCAGTCTTGTCTGTGTTTTGTTGTTACTTGCATTGCAACCCGCGTTGGCCAGAACCCTGCGCTATCAGGGGGGCGGTCACCCCTATTATGTCGATGTACTGAAACTGGTATCCGAGCAACTGGGCGAACCGGTAACGCTGACACCGGTATTCGATCTGCCTCCTCAGGAGCGCACCATTCGGTTGCTTGAAAAGCCCGGCGGCATTGATATTTTCTGGGGTATAACGACGCAAGAGCGGGAGCAACGAGCGTTGGCCGTTCAGATCCCCATCGATAAGGGATTAATCGGTTACCGGGTGCCGGTGATTGAAGCGCGTAATCGTAACCTGCTCGCCACGGCTCGCGAGATAGGCGATCTGAACAAGATTATTTTCGGTCTCGGGAACGATTGGCCCGATACCGCCGTATTTCGTGCCAACGGTCTGTCGGTAACCACCTTTATAAAATCCAGCTCGCAGTACGGTATGTTGGCGAGCGGTCGCTTTGACGTGTTTCCCGACAATATTCTTGATTACAGTAATGAATCCCTGCCGCCCGGACTGGAGTTCGACCAGCACCTGCTTTTTCATTACCCCTCGGCGATGTATTTTTTTGTCGCAAAGCGTGACCCGGTGTTACACCGACAATTGACCGCCGGGCTTGAAAAGATCGTGAAAAGCGGGCAACTGGATGCGTTATTTTCACGCCATTTCGGTGAGCTAATTGAGCGCATGAAACTCAAGGAGCGACGAAAAATAGAGCTGGTCAATCCCGAGATGCCGGCATCCGTGCTGCAGGAACAACCGAATTTATGGTTTAACGAGAAGGAATTTTACCGATGAAACAGACCTTGTTGGCCGCGGCCTTGTGTGCCGGGCTGATGCCGGTTATCTCCCATGCCGAGACACGCTCGCCGGGCACCATCATTTCACAGGCCGGGGCCAAGGAGTGGCGGAGCGTGTCGCCCGATAATCTGGTCGTTATCACGCTGGAAACCGGGCAAGTGCTGGTTGAGCTCAATCCGAGCCTGGCGCCCGCTCATACGGAAAACTTTCGGAAACTGGTTCGTCAGGGTTTTTACGACAGGCTTTCCGTTTACCGTTTTGTTGAAGGGTTTGTCGCCCAGGGCG
Source organism: Pseudoalteromonas sp. (assembly GCA_050288805.1). Classification (GTDB taxonomy): domain Bacteria; phylum Pseudomonadota; class Gammaproteobacteria; order Enterobacterales; family Alteromonadaceae; genus Pseudoalteromonas. Next base: position 9,502 of record JBNKEN010000033.1, on the reverse strand, counting down.
GTGATATGGACGGCAAAAAGGTCGTTACGGGCGATGCCAAACGCGCACTCAAGGCTGAATTTTACCTTGCGACGGAAAAGCCGGTTTCGTTGGAGCTTGATTTGGGCGCAGACGGTTATGCGCCGCATAACGGATTTCTGCACGGCTTTGCGGTAGCGCAAAATGCCGAACAGAGCGAAACCTGGCAGGTCCATTGCCCGGGAACCTTTGCCATGGCAAGGGACAATAATGTCGACAGCGGCGGCACCGAGTTTTATGCCGTGATCGGGCAGGGACCCCGTTACCTGGATCGCAACATTACCGCGTTCGGCCAGGTGCTGAGCGGAATGGCCGCACTGCAGACGCTCAGCCGGCAACCGGAGAAGGGCAAGGCCTACAATCCCATTGTCTCTATGCGCATGGCGGCCGATCTGCCTGAGCAGGAACGACCAACGATGGAGGTGATGCGTACAGACTCCGAGTCATTCCGGGCGCTCGTTGCATCGCGGCGTAACCGCCCGGAAAGCTGGTTTGTCGAAACGCCGAATTATGTAGACGTTTGCGGCGTGGCCGTGCCGAGCCGTGCTACTGGCGGTTGATCTTCACCCGATACGGCGTGGTGTCTGAACTCGATGAGCGGAAAGGATTGATATCCAGGCCGCCGCGTCGGGTATAGCGGGCATACACGTCGAGTTCCTGGATCCCCAATTGCGTTTGAATATCGCAAAATATCCGCTCTACACATTGCTCGTGAAACTCGTTGTGGGTACGGAACGAGATCAGGTAACGCAGCAGGGATTCATGGCAAATCTGCGGCCCGCGGTAGCGGATCACTATGCTGGCCCAGTCCGGCTGCGACGTAATAAGGCAATTCGATTTCAGCAGGTGACTGTGCAGGGTTTCACTGGTTTCGCCGCCGCCTTCAACGAGACGCAACAGCGAGTTGTCTAACTGGTATGTGTCGACAAAAATATCCTGGTCATCGATGCAGATACCGGGCAGCGGCGTAGCATTGAAACAGTCGAATTGATCCGGTCCGTAAAGTTTTACCTTAACCTCGGCGTTGCTGGTGCGGGACAGATCCTCAATAAGGCGGGCTTCCACCTCGGCGCGTGACGCAAAACGGGTCTGGTTGAAGCTGTTGAGGTACAGCTTAAAAGACTTGGATTCTATGATGTGACTGCTCTGGCAGGGGAACACAAATTCGGCAACGGCGACCTGGGGTTTGCCCTTGGCATTGAGCCAGGACAGCTCATAGCCGGTCCAGGTGTCTTCGCCTCTGAAGGGCAGATGGGCTTCGTCTATCTGCAGTTCGTCCCGGTTCAACTTGCGGGCGATGGGGAACAGCAGTGAGGGGTCGTATTGATCTTTGTATTCGGTGGATTGCCCGAGCAGGGTGCCCTTGAGCTCCGGGGCGTCGCTATAATCTGTCATCTTGAAAGCTTTCTCGTTACAATGGCGCGATTATAACCTAACCCCGAGGGTAACGCAGCATGTCGGTTGCCGAGCAACTTTTCGATTTAATTTCAGCCTATTGTCAATCACACCAAGAAACCCAAGGTGCCTTGCCGCAAATAGAACATGATGAAGCCTGGCCGAGCCCGTGCGAGGTGGCGACGAACGACGGGCTGAGCGAATGGCAACCGGTCAGGCGCGCATCTGCTGCCAGCCTGACACCTTTATCCGAGGCGCTGGAGGTGGCGTTTCCCGACGAGCTCAGTGATTTTTACGGCCATCTATACAGCGGCAATCTGCCGGCGTCCATAGACGGGCACCGGATTGAATTGCTCCAGCCCTGGAATGAGGACGATTTTGTTCGTCTGCAGCAAAACATCACCGGACATGTGCTGATGAAACGCAAACTGAAGCAGCCGGAGACGGTGTTTATCGGCCTCACCGAGCAGGACGATTTGCTTATCACGGTGAGCCTCACGGACGGCGGCGTCTACCTGGAATATGTCGGCAAAACCCCGCATCACCAACTGGCGCCGAGTATTGGCGAGTTTTTACAGCGGATAGAAACCATCGCTTAATCTGTCTATGCCCCGTAAAATGCGGGGCGCTTTCAACACGTTTCAAGTCGCCTCCCCAAATTTAGCCTGTGGGATTTAGAGATCCAGCGTAAGGCAGCTGCCCTTGGCCCTGGAAACACAGGGGGCTATCTTATGGCCGGCTTGATGTTCTGCCGCGGTTAAAACCAGATCGCGGTGGTCCACCTCTCCGTTGAGAACGTTACACACACAGGCCCCGCAGATACCCTCTCTGCAGGACGTCTGCACTCTCAAACCTGAGGCTTCCATCGCCTCGACGATTGTCTGATCATGTTTGACCGTCATGGTCACGCCGCTGCGTTCAAGAAAGAGAGTAAACGCTTTGTCATCGGCCCGGGGAGCTGCATCCTGGTTAAACTTTTCGTAATGAATATGTTCGAGTGGCCAACCTGCCTGGTCGGCTTTTTTTCGTGCGCTATCAAGAAACGAGCCAGGACCGCAAATGTACAATCCCAGTGGTTTTTGGCTGTTCCATGCAGGAATAGAGTGACCTATATCGACCCTGCTGTTTGCATTTTTAGAACCGAAGTGAGTGCGGACAGCATTGCAAAACGGCCAAACAGCTATGTCGGCGAAAAACGGCAGCGCTTGTTCGTTTCGTGCAAAGAGATGAAGGGTAAACGGTCGCTGCTCTGCGTGCAGTGCATGGGCCATCGACAACAGGGGCGTCACACCGATGCCAGCCGCAAGCAGGATGACTTCCGGTTCCTGACGTTTTTCTGCGAGAGAAAACAGATTGCGAGGTTTTGAGATGTTAATCGTATCGCCGACCTGCAACCTGGAATGTATGCATAAAGAACCGCCTCTTCCTGTTGGATCACGCTTGACGGCCACCCGGTATACGTCGTTTTTTTGCGGATCTGCACATAAGGAATATTGCCGGACAATGCCGGTCTCGGGCTCGACGTCGATATGAGCCCCCGCCGTCCAAGGTGCCAGCGATCCGCCGTCAAGCGACACAAGATCAAGGCTTATGACGTCATCGGCTACGTTTTTAATGGCGCTGATACGTACCTTGTTCCACTTCTCATTTAAGGCGCCTGCGGGAGCCATTTGATGCCTCAGGGCCGGTAAGTGCCCAATCAGGTTTGTGTTCGACCACGGGCTGAAGTTGGGCGATAAAAAGCGGAAAAAATCTCTCAGATGTTTGCGGCTTTCAACAGCGAGATTGAGCCAGGGTATGAATTTCGAGGCCGGAATACCGCTTTTTTCAACCATTTGCGGAACCAGTGATTGCCACATACGGGTTAAGGTGCGCACCGCTATCCGGGTGCCGCGAGCGAGTGCCGCAATACGTATTTTGTAGGCCCCGGGCGTTGCGCCGTAGAGATGCTCATAGATATCGTAGACAACCGCGGTATGTTCTATTTCTTCCATGGCATGCCATAGGATCAGGCGGTTCACCTCCGGATGAACTGCGCGTTGCACGTCTTTAGCGCCCTCAAACCATTCGGCGACACTGAAGATCACGTGCTCCAGCGCCGCCACTGCGGCCAGTTGATCCTGCTGTGAGCCCCATGACATATCGTTCATAAACCGGCTGAATTCGCGTTCTATGACTTTTGTTTCTATGCCATGGCGCGCTTTCATCAGCTCGTTGAGCCGAGCATGACCTTGCGAATGAAGGGCTTCCTGCGAGATAAACGTTTGTGCTTCACGGGCAAGGGCTGGATGGTCACTCAGCTTTTCCAATTCAGCCCGCACAACTGGGATCCCGAAATCCTCAAACGCAACGACAAAATAAGAAATCGCCAACAGAAATGCGGCAAGATTGGGATCGCCCTCAACCGGACATGCAGGAACCCGGCTAAAATCCCAGTCAATTCGCCTTGCTGCCAGGTGAATGCCATGCTGTATGGTGGTTGTTTGGCCGTCGGCAGGCCCCGTGACTGCAGAGGAAGCCGCATTAGGTGCGTGATGGCTTGACATGGGTATAGCTCCGAAAAGAAAATGTACCAGTTGATCCATTAATAATTGAGCGACCGGTATATTACAATGGTGATTTTTTCAACGCCGTTTACGTTTTAGCAAGTGATAGTGGAAAGAGAAAAATGGCAAGACCTGTCAGGCAAGAAGAGGGCAAGGGTAACCCTGATTGGACCCGCGAGCAGTTGCTGCTGGTCGCTTCCAGGGAGTTTGCACGGCGGGGTTATGAAGGTGCATCGCTTAGGGGGATCGCGCGCGAGGTCGGGGTTGGTAACCCGACGGTGCTTCATCACTTCGGTTCCAAACAGGGGCTCTATTTTTGTGCACTGGAGCGACTGAATATCAGTCTCTTGGAGGTTGTTGAACGGCTGGAGGAAAATCCGGCAGCCTCCGAATATAAGCGTGCGATGCAAGTTGCGAATGCGCTATTTGATTGGTCTGCGCATCACGAGCAAATAGCCTATTTAATTGTTTCCGATCTCTTTGAAGATCCGTTTGGCCAAGAAACGTTGCCTGTCTACGAAAAGACGGCTCCTTTCTTTGCGAGAACAATCGCCTTTATTAAGGGGGGATCCGAAGCAAAGGTTGACACCACATTACGTTTGATGGTGATCAACTTGCTGATGGTGTCGAGTATGGGGCATGCGGCGAGCCGAAGGTCTAATGCGCTTTTGGGTGTTTCGGCACACACTTTCCTTGAACAGCACAGAAGTGCAAGCATCAACATGATGCTGTCGCTGTTACCGTCACGCTGAATGTACCTTTTGTGTGGGCGTCAACCCTATGGTTATGCGGTTGTGCTGAAAGCTTGGTTGCGGTGCCGCAATTCGGTCGGCACCATTCATTTCCGGTGAGACACAGCACAATAGTAAACCTGTGTTACTGGTGATCCCAGGAAATGTTGGAAACCAGTTCGCAGGTGTCACAACGAAAATCGAACAACCCGAACCAGGGCTCCGGCAACGCCCATTCGCCCTGACAACCGGGGCATTTTCGCTCGCGCTCTGAACGGGCGTTTTCGCCGCCGACGCGGTACAGGTAGTAGTAAACCGGTTTTTGGGTCAGGAAACGAATGCGTTTGGCTAAGTCCAGACCGCGCCGCGAAAGATCGCTGCCGAGTTCCGATATTTCGCCGAGGGCTGCAAATTCACATCGTGTTGCCCCGTTTATTTGGATCTGATCGCACGCTTGCCAGTCTTCCTGCCATTTAATCAGCGCCTTGTAATCTCCGTTGGCGATGGCGGGAATTTTGTAGAGCGGCACCGGCATAAAATCGTCGCCGCAATACAGCGGGCTGCAGGTATGCACATAGGTGGTGTACAAAATGTAGTTTGACGGCGTGTCACAGGCATCGGCCTCATTGGCATGAATATCCTGTCCGATGACCTTACTTTTCGGTGCCAGCAGACCTGCCTGGTTTAGTTTCTCGATGCTGAATTTGACGAAAGGGCTGTGATTTAGCGGGTGTAGCGAGTCCGGCTCCGGGCACATGACGCGGGTGACGAAGTAGCCATCCTTTAGCACGGTAGGGAATTCGTCACCGATGATCTGGCCGTTAAATCGCAGCGCGTTGACGACGCGGTAGATGGCTTCTTCGGCGGTCGCCAGAGTGGTGTCTTCGTAACAATCGAAGGTGAGATCGACGACGAACATTATTTCTGCTCTAACAGGGTCAGTAGCCTGTCCAGTTTTTGCTCGATGCGATCCAGTTGAGTTTGTTGTGCTTCTTCTGGTTGATCGGGTGCCGCTACTGTATGGCGTGCCAAAAGGCTAAATGCCTCTGGATTATTTTTATACTGGCTGACGGCCGCGATCAGGACCGGCATGGGAACGGGTGAAGCAAGACGGGCTTTGGTGAGTGCGACGGTCGGGGTTTTCCCTTCCGCAAGCAGGGCCTGGATAGCATCAATTACAACGGGGTTCATGTCAGGGCTCTTGAATATTAAGTAGCGAAAATTATACCGCAGCACTTTAGCCAAGGCACCCTGAACATGAATTGAATTTTGCTGTTTTACTGACGCAGCAGGCTGTCGAGAGAATCGATGACTTCACACCAGTCGGCATCTTCACCTATTGCATCTTTGATAAAGCTGGCTTGGGACGCGTTCCAAAACGGCGCTTCCGCAAGCGGAAGATCAGGCGCCACATGATGATTTTCTATGAAGGTTTCGATTTTGTCGGCTCGGCTGTCTAGGCCCAATTGCTCAAACAAGGCTTTTAGATTGTGGGTGCTGGTGTCCATGATGTTTCCTTATTGATGAAAACCTTCTATACATTATAGAAGGTTTCCTCCACGCCACCTAAGTGGCGCAAGTGCTGTCGCAAAAAAAGATAATCATAAGGACTCGCTATGCACGACACAGAACAACAACAATACCAGGCTCATTATTTAACTGCGGAAGACATCAACGTTGCTGCCAGCTTAATCTATCAGGCATATCACGACGACCCCGTGTTACAAAAGATGCTGGGATCTGAGCAAGGCGCACTCAGCGATTATGAAAAGAAACTGCGTGCCCTGATACGCGAAGAACTTGCCAGCTTTTGGCACGGTAAACAGCCGTTGGTAGGACTGTTTCAAGGAGAGCGCTTGAAGGCGGTAGCCTGTATCATCCAATCGGACAGCGAGGTTCAGGCCGAGCGATACTGGCATTGGCGATTAAAACTAATGCTGAGCGCCGGTTATCTCACTACCCATCAGTTGATTGAAAAGGAACGTACTATTCGCAAAGCGCTCGAGACCATGGGTAATTATTATTTCCTCGCGTTTATCGCCGTCGATCCTCATTTCCAGCAACAAGGTCTGGGTAATCTGCTCTTAAAAGGACTCGAAGACTTATTGGTCGAAAATAAGGACGCCACTGGCATAGCCGTGTTTGTTACAAAAGATGAGCACGGGGATTTCTTTTTGCATCACGACTATGAGTTATTGCAGCGACTGGAATTCAATAATGTCACCGGGGATCTGATGTTCAAAAAATCTTCCCATTGCGTTTAATGGAAATTGCACTGTGAGATATCTCTCACATTGATGTGGGTTTTTTCACTTTCTGACGTTTTATTCTAACGGTTTTTCAATTCAACTAGCTGAAAATTAGTCATTTTTATCTTGTTTCAAATTTATGCTTCTAAGACGGATTGATTTTACGTTCTGGTTTCAATAATCAGTTGAGCTAGACTTATCTATGTCAGGAAGACAAAGGGTAGGATGCCCTGAGGCAAGGGACAACAGGAATGCCGAACACACGGATGTAAGGGACGACCACACGGAAGGCGAAGCTCGAAGGATACGGGCTAACAAGGAAGAGGAAAGGCTGGATGCCTTATTAAGGAGCGTCGGAGGACGTAAGGAACGCCAGGAAGGCGAAGGGATTCCGCAGGAAGCGGTGCAAGGATGATGAAAACGGAATTTCAACGAGGGCAATCAGGATATTGTCCGGGCAAGGAAAGCTAAAGGAGACTTTGGTCAAGGAACGGATACCTGCTCAAGGACGAAGTCAGATTGGGGCGCGACATTATGTTGCGCCTTAGTTTTTTCAGCTTCACTATTTTTCGTTCCTTTGCCTGTGCTGGCGGAACCCTACGTGCGCACTATACTTTTCTGATTGCATAAATTACATACGCTGAACTTAACGAGCAGCAAAGGCTAATTTATCGTGCAGATGAAATCAATTAACAAAAACGGGTCTCCCTGGATTGCTGTACTGCTTTTTTTTGCATGTATAATTGCACCTTCCGGCCGAGCCGAAAGCCTGCCCGAGAGCCTTACATTTTGTGCCGACCCGGACTGGATGCCGTTTGAAGGGATCATTAACGGCAGGCATACGGGCATTGCGCATGACTATGCGACCTTGTTTGAAAGGTTAACGGGTATCAGACTGGTATTGCAACCGACCGCCAGTTGGGAGGAAACAACCCGGCACCTGCAAAGCGGCGAATGTGATCTCACCCTGCTGCTGAATCGCTCGGAGCACAGGGAAACCTACCTTGCTTTTTCACTTCCTTATTTTTTTGCTCCCAATGTTCTGGTTACGGATAAAAGCACGCCGTTTATTCAGGATTTGGTTTCTGTCGGCAATAAACGCTTAGGCGTTGTTCGGGGATACAGGCTGGCGGAAGAGATCCCGCTTTATTACCCGGAGCTGACGGTTATTAAGTTTGATTCCGAGTCCGAGGGGCTGTCGGGGCTTGAGCAAGGTAAGGTCGATGTTTATGTCGGCTCGTTGTTTTCGGTTAATGCGAAGTTGCGCCAGTTGGGTTTTGACGACCTCAGGATCAACGGATGGATATCCAGGCAGGATGAGCTACGAATCGGTTTCGCCAAGCAAAATGCATATCTTCTGCCGGTTTTCAATCGTGCAATAGAAGCGATCAGTACCAAACAACACAACGAAATATTTAACCGTTGGAGTACGGTTCGCCTGGTATCTGAGACCGATTATCGCTTGTTGTATGCCGTCAGTGCATTGGCCTTGTTGGTGGTGTCAGCCTTGCTGTGGCGAACCTATGTCGCAGCCAAAATCACAGCCGCGACGTCTGCGAAGAATGCGGAACTTGAAAATATTCGTGCAGAATTACTGAGTGCGAACAAAAACCTTGAATACCTTTCGCTGCACGACAGCCTGACCGGCCTGTTTAATGCTTATTATTTTAAATCTGTACTTAGTAATCACATACAACACTCTCACAATGATGGTGGAGAAGACTTTTTATTGCTCTTTGAGCCGGGCGATATTAAACGTGTTAATGAGCAAGGCGGTCATTTGACAGCGGACAAAACGTTGCGAAGTGTAGCCAAATTACTGAGCGGCGTTTTGCCACCCGAAGCGATACTGGCTCGTTGGTATGGCGCCGATTTTATCGTGCTGTGGCCCGACACCAGCCGATCAGAGGTGTACAAGCTGCAAACCACACTGAAAGCAACAGTCGAAAGGGCTGTTGTTTCAAGCGGGCATGATTTCTCCCTGCGAGTGGGATATACGTCCTTTGAAAAAGGGGATTCCATCGACAGCTGGATCAGCCGGGTCGAAAAGCAATTACCCGAGTGTTGATGTGAACCATCGGGCGTTGCATTCGTTAAATGGACTTGTTTCGGGGGCGCGCTTTATCGGATCCGCTTGCAATCGATATGGGGATTATCCACAGTAAAGCTTTATCCTAGTAGGCTGAGAAATAACAATGAAAAAAGCACTCTTAATCGGTTTAATGTTGGCGGGAAGCAGCGTGGCTCATGCGGCTTCCTCGCCCATCGCCATTGCCATTCACGGCGGCGCCGGCACCATTGAAAAAGCAAAGTTTACCCCGGAGCAGGAAAAAGCCTATCGTGCCAAGCTGCAGGAAGCGGTAGAAACCGGGTATAAGGTTCTGGAACAGGGCGGGGAGAGTCTGGATGCCATCGCGGCCGCCATCAACGTAATGGAAAACTCCACCTACTTCAATGCCGGCAAAGGGGCGGTGTACACCTATGACGGTGAACATGAGCTGGATGCGTCTATTATGGACGGGAAAACCCGTCAGGCGGGTGCGGTGTCCGGTGTTAAGCACAT
>JBNKEN010000032.1:0-4766 GCA_050288805.1 Pseudoalteromonas sp. | reverse complement strand
CCAGGGATCACGTCCTTGGCAGGTTCCACCTTATACGGAATGAATCCTTCAAGGAGCTCACGCGTACCGTAAACGATACCCACATGCGGACCGAAGAACTTGTACGCCGAACAGGCAAGGAAATCGCAATTGAGCGCCTGTACGTCGATAAGCTCATGGGGCGCGAAGTGCACCGCATCGACGTAAACCAGCGCGCCGACCTTATGGGCCATCTCGATCACGCGCTTAACGTCGTTGATAGAACCCGTGGTGTTCGAGGCGTAGGTCACGGCCACAAGGCGGGTTTTTTCGCTCAGCAGGCTTTCCATATGCGCGTAGTCGAGCGAACAGTCGGCCTCGTTAATCAGGCAGGTATGCAGGGTTGCGCCCTTATCTTCTGCCGCAAGTTGCCACGATGATACATTTGAGAAGTGATCCGCATTGGTCACGATAATTTCGTCGCCCGCCTGCCAGTCGCGTGAAATGGCGCGGCTGAAAGAGAAGGTCAGGCTGGTCATGTTGGCGCCGAATACGATCTGATCGGCACTCGGGGCGTTAAGCAGATCCGCCACCGCTCGGCGCGCATTTGTCATCAGATCTACGGTTTTTTCGCTAGAGAAAAACGCGCCGCCCAGGTTGGAGTTATAAAAGCCCAGGTAAGCCTTCATCGCATCAAGCACCGACTCGGGCACCTGGGAGCCGCCGGGGCCGTCGAGAAAAACGGGGGCGATGCCGTCGATTTGCTGGTTCAGCGCCGGAAACCGGCTGCGCAATTCGTTCAGGTTCATAATGTCTCTCTTAAGCGGTCAGCACGAAGCAGTCAAGGTAGCCGGTCTTGTCGGCATCCAGTTTGTTCATCGGGGTGGCGTTGTGCCACACCTGACGGTCGTTGATAAGGGCGAACATGCCGTCCTTGATCTCCATCTTGAAGCAAGGCTCGGCGTCCTTGTTTTCATAAACCAGCAGCTCGCCGCCGGCCAGGTTTTCATGCGATACGCCGCATACGCAAACGTGATCGAAGCCGTCCTGATGTACGCCTTCCGGCGCAGGCGGGGTATCGCTTTCGATGGCCAGCATGCGGAACTGGTGAATTTCAATATCGCGATCATCGCCGATGCCGGTCATGGCGCGGAATTCGTTGACTATGGCCTTCATGCCGTCGGTCGCGAGCAGGGATTCTTCCAGGTTTTCGTAAACGCGCTCGACATTACCCTGAAAGGCATTGATGGAATCGTCCTGAACGAACGCCTTGGTGGGTTGCAGCTTGAGCTCGCCGTCCAGCACCCGGATCACCGAGTAGCGACGCTTGCGAAAGGCGCCGTCGGCATAGGGGTTGTCCGGCAGGTTGTTGAAAGAAGGCTTTACCGCATCGATATTCGCCTGGGGAATAAAGCGCAGCTGCAACAGGTTCTGGTTGTTTAAGGTCGTCATTATGGTCTCGCCCAATGATGATAAATTGGCGCCGATCTTAAGGGATTTTCAGGGGTGTTTTGATTTGATTTTGGAAGAAGTTAAAGGCGGAAACGGAAATTAATTCCAAAAAACACATTATTTTAGAAAAAAAAATAACAACATTTGATTAGGTATTGAATTTTGGTTTCAAAATATAAACTTTTAACAAATAAAAAGCCCTCAAAGAGGGCTTTTATCTATAAGATGTACGGTATGTAGTTACACAGCTTGCTGAATAATGACCGTATCGGCCTTCTTGGTGTACTGAGGCATCTTGTGGAAGTTCAGGTAACGGTACGTGTCCGCAGCCGTTGCATTGATCTTCTCTGCATACTCCTGATATTCCGCAGGCGTAGGCAGTTTACCCAGGATGGCAGCAACCGCGGCCAACTCGGCAGACGCCAGGAATACGTTGGCGCCGGTACCCAATCGGTTAGGGAAGTTACGGGTAGAAGTAGAAACCACGGTGGCCTTGTCGGCTACGCGGGCCTGGTTACCCATACACAGTGAACATCCCGGGGTTTCGATGCGCGCACCTACGCGACCGAAGATACCGTAGTAGCCTTCGTCGGTCAGCTGGTCTTTGTCCATCTTAGTCGGTGGAGCAACCCACAGCTGAGTCGGCAGACGGCCGCCGAAGTTGTCCAGCAGTTTACCCGCCGCACGGAAGTGGCCGATGTTGGTCATACAAGAACCGATGAATACTTCGTCGATGCTCTCGCCCTGTACGTCAGACAGCAGACGCGCGTCATCCGGGTCGTTCGGTGCACACAGGATAGGCTCTTTGATGTCGGCCAGATCGATGTCGATAATGTGCGCGTATTCTGCATCCGCATCCGCTTCCATCAGCTCTGGGTTCGCCAGCCACTGTTCCATCTTAGCGATACGACGCTCGATGGTACGTACGTCGCCGTAGCCTTCGGAGATCATCCACTTCAACATAACGATGTTGGAGTTCAGGTACTCGGCGATAGACTCTTTAGACAGCTTAACGGTACAACCGGCCGCAGAACGCTCGGCAGACGCGTCAGACAGTTCGAACGCCTGTTCAACGGTGAGGTGCTCAACACCTTCGATTTCCAGGATACGACCCGAGAATTCGTTGATCTTACCCTTCTTCTCAACGGTCAGCAGGCCCTGCTTGATCGCGTAATAAGGGATGGCGTGAACCAGGTCGCGCAGCGTGATACCAGGCTGCATCTCGCCCTTGAAGCGAACCAGGATTGACTCTGGCATATCCAGCGGCATAACGCCCGTTGCCGCAGCGAATGCAACCGCACCTGAACCCGCAGGGAAGGAAATACCCAGAGGGAAACGGGTGTGCGAGTCACCGCCGGTACCTACGGTATCGGGCAGCAACATGCGGTTCAGCCAAGAGTGGATTACACCGTCACCAGGACGCAGCGAGATACCGCCACGGTTCATGATGAAATCTGGCAGCGTGTGGTGCGTGTTCACGTCGATAGGCTTAGGATACGCAGAGGTGTGACAGAAAGACTGCATGGTCAAATCGGCTGAGAAGCCAAGACACGCAAGATCTTTCAGTTCGTCACGGGTCATAGGACCTGTGGTGTCCTGAGAACCCACGGTAGTCATCTTAGGCTCGCAGTACTGGCCAGGGCGAACGCCCGCCATGTTGCACGCCTTACCAACCATCTTCTGAGCCAGGGTGAAGCCCTTGCCCGTATCGGCAACCATGGCCGGCTTACGGAAGATTTCTTCGGCTTCCATACCCAGAGAGTGACGCGCCTTGTCGGTCAGGCCACGGCCGATGATCAGAGGAATACGGCCGCCGGCGCGTACTTCGTCCAGGATCACGTCTGACTTGTATTGGAAGGTAGAGATCACTTCGTCGGTACCGTGACGCTTAACAACGCCTTCGTACGGATAGATGTCGATCTGGTCGCCCATGTTCATTTCGTCAACAGGCAGCTCGATAGGCAGTGCGCCCGAGTCTTCCATGGTGTTGAAGAAGATAGGCGCGATCTTACCGCCCAGACACACACCGCCAACGCGCTTGTTAGGTACGTGAGGAATGTCGTCGCCCATGAACCAAAGTACCGAGTTGGTCGCAGACTTACGAGAAGAACCCGTACCTACAACGTCACCCACGTAAGCCAGTGGCAGACCTTTTTCTTTCAGCGCTTCCAACTGCTTGATAGGACCGATTTCGCCAGGCTTATCAGGGTTGATGCCGTCGCGCTCGTTTTTCAGCATCGCCAGGGCGTGCAGAGGAATGTCAGGACGCGACCAGGCATCCGGTGCCGGAGACAGGTCATCTGTATTAGTTTCACCGGTGACCTTGAATACGGTCACGGAAATCTTTTCGGCAACGGCCGGCTTTTCCAGGAACCACTCGGCGTTTGCCCAAGATTCGATAACCTGCTGTGCGAACTGGTTGCCCGCTTTCGCCTTGTCTTCAACGTCGTGGAACGCGTCGAACATCAGCAGGGTGTGAGACAGGCCCTTAACGGCGATCGGCGCCAGCGCGTCGTCGTCAAGCAGGTCGATCATAGGTGCGATGTTGTAACCGCCCAGCATGGTGCCCAGCAGTTCAACCGCTTTTTCTTTAGAAACCAGTGGAGATGACGCCTCGCCCTTGGCAACGGCAGCCAGGAAACCGGCCTTTACGTAAGCGGCATCATCAACACCCGGTGGTACGCGGTTAACCAGCAGATCCAGGATAAATTCTTCTTCGCCGGCAGGCGGGTTCTTGATCAGTTCGATCAGATCAGCGGTTTGCTGAGCGTCGAGAGGCGCAGGGACGATACCTTGCGCTGCACGTTCTTCTACGTGTTTACGATATTCTTGAAGCACAATAATTGCCCTCTTGGTGACGTGAAAATACCCGACGGCTCAAGGCACATACATCGGGTATTTATAGAATTTCCATTTATAACAGCATCATTATAAGGCCTTTGAGTATAGATGAAAATCGGCGTCCCTTAGCCCGCTTTTATAGTGACTATAAACACGGTGAATAGTGGTTCAGTTTTTATGTCTTTTTCATGAATATTTGTTGAGTGGGAATTGTTTTCATCCGGAAAAGCACAGGTCCTTTCGATTAATGGTCAGCTAACATGGAAGGCCGATTTCAAAAGGAAGCAGATACTTGCCTAATCCAATCGTCATTTCACAATCCTGCTGCAAAGTAACGCGACAAAGTCAAAGAAGAATTTTGTGTAGATATGAAGCAATACACCTAAGCTGAGGAACATACTGAAAACGGCAAATCCCCCCATAGTGACTATGCCGAACCGCGTGTTAAACATGTAGCCGAATTTAGCAGACGAGCCGAATTTCATAACCGGCTCATCACTTCCCATTCCGATAAG
>JBNKEN010000031.1:0-2401 GCA_050288805.1 Pseudoalteromonas sp. | reverse complement strand
TTCAACGAAATTTCGAGCAAGTTTAAAAATAATATCTATGGTACGGGGAAAGGACGGATCCGTGAAGCCATATTGTTGAAAGACTTATCCGATGCCGGTTTGCTTGAGCCACATAACACACAAAGCGTGCTGGATGCCGGCGGAGGTCAGGGACAGATCGCCCTGCAGCTGGCCCTGGCAGGCCATAACATCACCCTGCTGGATGTGTCAGGCGAAATGCTGGCGGAAGCGAAGGAAAATGCCGCCAGGCTCGGCGTTTCCGATCGACTCAATACCGTTGAAGCCCCTTTGCAGACGCTTGCGGATGATGATGCTCGCTACGACCTTGTCATGTGCCATGCTGTGTTTGAATGGTTGGCGGATCCCAAGCAAGCTTTTGCGCTTTTGGTAAACAAGGTTAAACCCGGCGGTTTGTTTTCACTGATGTTTTACAACAAGGACGCCAAACGCCTGGCCAATATCCTGTATGGCAACTTTGACTTCGTGCGCAACGATATGAAGGTGAAGAAGAAGGTTCAGCTGAGCCCGAATAACCCCTTGTCGCCGGATGATGTGCTTACCTGGGGCGGCGAGCTGGGGCTAACCCTGATGCAAAAAAGCGGTGTGCGCTGTTTTTACGACTATATGCGCGAGAGGCGCCACTGGGAAGAGGGCTTTGACGATATTCTCGCCTTGGAGTTGGCCTACTCGCGCCAAGAACCCTATGCCTCTATCGGGCGCTACATGCACTTACTTTACCGGGTGCCCGAAAACTGAGGGCATATCAGCTTTTACGACCATGGTTTTGTTTACAGGTATTGAGGAAATGCCTGTAAACCGGGTTGTCTTTCATGCTTTTCTTCATCGCCAGGTACATCGGCCGTGTCAGTCCCAACGCGCCGAGCGGGATGGACTTTATCAGTCCCTGGCTTTCGTAAGGTGTCACCAGCCAGTCGGGCAATGCGGCAACGCCCATTCCCGCGCTGACCAGCTGGAATATAAGAAGTCCCTGATCGACGTTTTTCAAGGTTCCGTCAAAGCGGGCGTTCTGGATAAAATGTTTAAAAATATCCTGGCGCTCCCGCGGAATGGGGTAGGAAATAATGGTCTCGTCTTTGAGATCCAAGGCGGTGACATAGGCTTTTTTCGCCAGTTCGTGATCCGGTGCCACGATCAGCTTAAGTTTGAAATCAAACAAATGGGCATATTCCAGACTTTCCGGTTCACGGATATCCGATGTCAGTACCAAATCCAGTTCATCACTCAGCAACTCGGGTATCGCGTCATAACTGAAACCCCGTTCATAATCGATTTTGATATCCGGCCAGAAGTTGTTGAATTCTTTAATCGTCGGCAGCAGCCAGTGAAAACAGGCATGGCATTCCACGCTCAGGCGCAATTGTGAAATCGGCTGATTGAGGCTTTCCTTCAAACGGCATTTCGCCACTTCCACCTTAGGTAATATCTCGTGTGCCAGCTCAAGCAGCAACATACCCTGCGGCGTAAAGCGCACCGGCTGGGTTTTGCGTTCAAACAGCTGGCAATCGAGTCGGTTTTCAAGGTCTTTGATCTGATGAGATAAAGCCGACTGGGTCAGGAACAATTCCCGAGCCGTGTTAACCAAGGAGCCCGTTTCTTTGAGGGTGGCGATGGTTTTCAGGTGCTTTATGTCTATCATCTTTAGAAAATCTCATAAATGGAATGAGCCAGGCTCAATAGGGGGACAGTCTATTTCAGTCAGGGTAAAATATCAACGTCTAGACGGCCAAATTAAGATATAAAAATGTAAACAAAATCCCGAGTGAACAATATTTAACCTCCTGTGATTAGTTTATGGCGATTTGAACAGGTTTGATTTGCGCCGGTAAAATTTTAATTATGAATTTAATTCACTTTGCTGCTGAGTAAGTCTCGTTTGTGAACGGTGAAGGTTATCGCTATTGTTTTGGACGTCTAAACATCCAAAAAAAGGGAATAAGCATGACTACAATCCACAATCTGGGCTTTCCGCGTATAGGGCAAAAACGCGAACTTAAATTTGCAGTGGAAGCCTATTGGCGCGGTGACATAGATCAGCCCGGCTTGATTCAGGCGGGCAGGGAAATTCGCGCCGCAAACTGGGCAATGCAGGCAAGTTCCGGCGTCGAGCTGATACCTGTGGGTGACTTTGCCTGGTACGATCATGTGTTGAATACCTCGCTGATGCTCGGCGTTGTTCCGGCGCGACACCGAAAGAACGAAGAGAAAATAGGTCTGGATACGCTGTTTCGTATCGCCCGTGGTCGTGCGCCGAGCGGGTGTGCCTGCCATGCCAGCGAAATGACCAAGTGGTTCAACACTAATTATCACTACATTGTTCCTGAGTTAACTGAAGATCAGACCTTCGCGCTAGGTTGGCATGAGCTTTTCGAGCATCTGGAAG
>JBNKEN010000030.1:0-4275 GCA_050288805.1 Pseudoalteromonas sp. | reverse complement strand
TTTAAGCTGTTTAATTGCGTAGACCTGAATTGCACCGCAACCGAACAACAGACCCGGTACCAGGCCGGTGTCGGCACGGAAGGCTTGGTAGACAAGCTGGGCGGCGGCCTGATGGGAATAGGATTGGGTGAAGACATCCGTGACTGTTACCAGTGGCTGGCCGGAAAATACGCTCCCGGCGACAATATTTTTCTCTTCGGATTCAGCCGCGGCGCCTATTCGGCGCGAAGTCTGGCGGGCATGATAGGCAAGTTCGGCATTGTCGACCCGTCCCGCTGTGAGGATCTTGAAGAACGGATCAGAAAGGTCTATCGCCAGGGATACCGAAAAGGGCAAGCGCTTGATACCGCCTGGTTCTACCCCGATTCCCGCCGAGTTCGTTTCATCGGCGTGTGGGACACGGTCGGTGCGCTCGGCATCCCAGACGACAAGGTCATCCTCAATCTGTTCGATAATGCAAACAATTACAAGTTTCACGATACTCACCTAGGCAGACATATCGACATAGCGCGCCACGCCCTTGCCATCGACGAAAAACGCGGCAGCTTTACCCCGACCCTGTGGGATGTAAGCCGAAACACACAAACCGATGTCAGGCAGCTGTGGTTCCCCGGCGTGCACTCGGATGTCGGCGGCGGCTACAGGGAGCATGGCCTGTCGGACTGCGCCCTGAAGTGGATGATTGACGAGGCCCGGCATGCCGGTCTGGTATTCAAACCCTCGGCGCTGAAACAAATCAACCCCGACCCTTACGACGTCAAACACGAATCCCATGTCGGCGCGATGAAGGTGCTCATCACCGCGCCGCGCACCCTTCCCGATTTGGAGGCCGACGACGATTTCGCCGAGGCAACGAGAATGCGGCGCGCCGACAGCCCCATCGCGCAGCTTGATTACCTGCCGACACGAAGGCTCGGGGACAACGGGTCGGTCAGCTTTGACGTATACGCCAAACAGCAGTGGAACTGGAGCGGGATTTACCTGGAAAAAGGCCGTCATTATCGCTTTCGCGCCAAGGGGCAATGGCTGGATGCCTCCATTTGCTGCGGCCCCGGCGGTATGAGTGACGGCAAGTTTCATCTCGGCGAGCTGGTACATCTTGCGGGCTCGGCCGTAGGTAAACTGGAACAGGCCTATAAGGCGCTGTCCGGCAACGAGCAGGCCAACCTGTTCGGTACTAAACGCGTGGAGCATGCCGACTGGTTTGCCCTGATAGGCGCCGTGGCGGACGGGGGGAATCCGGGTAAGGACGGCACCCACGAACGGCTGAGCTATTTCGAAATCGGCGAGGAATGCACCTTTACGCCGGAAAAATCCGGCTACCTGTATTGCTTTGCCAACGATGCCTGGGGCTTTTACGGCAACAACCGGGGATTTGTAACCCTGTCGGTGGAACGGATCTGAGCTTTAGAGAAAACGGCCTCCAGGAGCAACCAAGAAGGGATGCTGACGCATCCCTTGTCAGCCGTTAAGGTAGGCCTTCACCTCTTCCGGACGCCCCTTGAAGAGAATATCAGGGGCTCTTTTTTCCAGCTGGTACTCATACATAGGGTCGTAGTAATCCCGCAGCAACAGCGCAATCCATTCGCGATGCAGGCTGTCGTCGCCGGATTCGTGGGCCACCAGGGCCCGCTCCAGCAATTCGCTGACCTCCTGGAAACGCAGGCCGCCGAGTCGGCGACGAATGTTTTTCATCCCTTCGCGCAACTGAGTCGCAAATTCGCTAAAGGCACCTTCCCCTGTGCTCAGGTGCTGCCAATCTCGATAGTTGCTGAGGATGTAGTTCTCGAAGGTATGTTCAATACGTTCATCCAGCGAACTCTCAACCAGCACCATGGGCGAGTGGGTCATAGCCTGCTGCAGGTTAAGCGGCAAGGCGATACGCCCTATCAGGCGACTCTCGTCTTCGAGCACCAAGGGTGTGGGCTTGCCCGTTTCAGATCTGGCATGGGCTTTTCGCAGCAGTTCGATAGCGAGGGCGTTTTCGAAACCAAGCTGGCTCGGCTGCGCGACGGCTCGCTTACCGAAAGCACTGCCCCTGTGGTTTGCCAGTCCTTCGAGATCGATGCTGTGCTCTATCTCGCTAAGCAGGGCCGTTTTGGCACAGCCCGTGTGCCCGCCCAGTATTACCAGGGGCGTTTCATCTAAGATAAGCTGTTGTTCGTCGAGCAGAAAGCGTCTCAGCGCCTTATAGCCCCCGGACACCCTGGGATAATCGACACCGGCATCAAGCAGCCACGACTGGCAGGTTTGCGAACGCAGGCCGCCGCGCCAGCAGAACAGCGCCCCGCCGGGATTCGCCTCGGCAAACGCCTGCCAGCCAGCAACCCGTTGCTCCTTCGTTGCGCCGCACACCAGTTGATGCCCGAGTTCGATGGCCGCAGCCTGCCCCTGCCGTTTATAGCAAGTGCCCACCTGCGCCCGTTCGTCGTCGGTCATCAGCGGCAGGTTAACCGCTCCCGGCAAACTTCCCTTGGCAAATTCTCCCGGCGAGCGGGTGTCGATAAACGGCGTGTCGGCCAACAGCAGCGCCCGATAATCGTCAACAACCTTAGCCACTTAAATCACCTCGATATAATGACCGTCGCGATAGGCCGCCAGTTCACCTATGGGTGACAGCGAAAGACCGGCGTCATTGAAAAGGGCCTCCGCCACTTCGCGGGAGCCCGGCTCCACCGCCACCAAAAGGCCGCCGCTGGTTTGCGGATCGCACAACAGCTGGCGCTGCTCATCGTTGAGCGGCGCGATATGGTGGCCATAACTGGCGAAATTACGGTTGGTGCCGCCGGGCACGCAACCCATGGCCAGGTATTCCTTAACGGGTTCCAGATGCGGGATCCGGGCGTAATCGATTCGGGCCTTAAGCTCGCTGCCCTGACACACCTCCAGCAAATGGCCCAGCAAACCGAAGCCGGTCACATCGGTAATGGCGTTGACGCCGTCCAGCTTGGCGAGTCGTCCGCCGAGCTTATTCAAAGTACACATTACGTCGATGGCAAGACGGGCATGTTCGTCGCGCAATTTCTTCTGCTTTTGCGCCGTGGTCAGCACCCCTACCCCTAGCGGTTTGGTGAGATACAGCAGGTCGCCTGCCCGAGCGGTGTTATTTTGCTTAAGGTGCTCCTTTTGCACCTTGCCCGTCACCGCCAGGCCGAAAATCGGCTCCGGCGCATCGATGCTGTGTCCGCCGGCGAGCGGGATCCCGGCATCCATGCAGGCGCTGCGCCCGCCCTCGATAACCTCGCGCGCCACTTCCGGCGGCAAAGCATTGACCGGCCAGCCGAGGATAGCAATGGCCATGACGGGATCCCCCCCCATGGCATAGATATCGCTGATGGCATTGCAGGCGGCGATACGACCGAAATCAAACGGGTCGTCTGCGATGGGCATGAAAAAATCCGTGGTGCTTAAAATCACCTGGCCGTTGCCGATGTCATAGGCCGCCGCATCGTCGCGGCTGCTGTTACCCACCAGTAGCGCCGGGTCCGGCTTGATTTCGAGGGAAGAATGAAGAATGCGGTCCAGCACCTCGGGTGCGATTTTACAGCCGCAGCCTGCGCCGTGGCTGTATTCGGTTAATTTGATTTGCGACATAGTGGAGTCATTTATGTTGTGTTCGAAGGTTGTTTTTACGTCGAAGGAACAGCGAATCCAGGGCGTGTCCCCGACAATTTTCCCAACACTATAAGGAATCACGGCGACAGGCAACAGCTCAACACCATTTAGCGCGCGATTAGGCGAACGAACACCTGTAATTGATGTGCTCAGGTGAGGATATCGAGCAGCGTTCCCGTATCCCTGATGTCGGCATCCCTGAGCGCTTTTTGCAACGCCTCGCTTGCCAGTAAAATCCGGCTGTCCAATTGCCATACACGCTGGCGCTGAATTTTCATCAGGTCTTCTTTTAACGACGCGTCTTTTATTGGTTCGTCTGCCAACGCTTCGAGCTGTTGCTGCTCGGCCTCTCGCTCGGTCTTTAGCCTCTCCAGCATCTCGATTGCGGCCCGGATATGTGGCGGCAGGGAGTCTTGTTTATCGCCGCTCAGGGTGTCCGACGTTGCATTCACCCGGACTTTGCCTTGACCGTCAGAAAGCGCAACTTTAGTGAGTTTTTTTCCGGACGCCGTATGTACGGACATAGCGCGGTTAATTTCTCCCGGCGAAATGGTGAAAACCTGAGCGTCGCGCTGCATATCCGGCTCCTGAGTACGGCAATAAGTCACCTCCTTTATCGGCCGCAGAGTCGTAAACTTGAATAACTTTGAAGGGAGTGCC
>JBNKEN010000029.1:0-3281 GCA_050288805.1 Pseudoalteromonas sp. | reverse complement strand
CTCCATCGACGAAGACTAAGCGTCTGAGGTCGAATAAAAGCCCCATTAATTTAAATATAAATGGGGCTTTTATGCTTTAGAGCGCTGACCGCGCATTTAGCCATACCTAAATTTCAATCAGTTAGCGTCTTTCTGCCGCGACACTTGTGCCGCGGCAAACACTTTTTTTGGATCATAGGAATCTGGACAAATGTCAAATGCCAAATCTCTTGAACAGCTAGAGCAGAAGCAAGATTTTATTCGCCGCCATATCGGGCCAAGCCCCGCCCAGGTGAACGAAATGCTGAGCGCTCTTGGAGTATCGAGTGTTGAAGAGCTGATCGGTCAAACCGTTCCGGCGAGCATCCGCCTGGAACAAGGCCTGAATATCGGCGAAAGCCGCACCGAAGTTGAGACCCTGGGGTATCTCAAGTCGGTTGCCGCTAAAAACAAGGTATTCAAGTCTTACATCGGCCAGGGTTATCACCCGACCAATGTACCGAACGTGATTCTGCGCAACGTATTGGAAAACCCGGGTTGGTACACGGCCTACACTCCATACCAGCCAGAGATTGCACAAGGCCGTCTGGAATCCCTGCTTAACTTCCAAACCCTGTCTCTGGACCTGACCGGTCTGGATCTGGCAAGCGCCTCACTGCTTGACGAAGCCACCGCAGCGGCGGAAGCCATGGCGCTGGCCAAGCGTGTCTCTAAGGCCAAAAAAGCCAACCTGTTCTTTATCGCCGATGACGTGCACACGCAAACCATCGACGTAGTCAGAACCCGTGCCGAGCAGTTCGGTTTCGAAGTGCTGGTCGGTAAGGCAAGCGACGCCGCCAACCACGAAATCTTCGGCGCCCTGTTCCAGTACCCGGGCACCACCGGTGAAGTGGTTGATCTGAGCGACCTGATCAAGCAGGTACAAGACAAAAAGGCCATCGCCTGTGTCGCCGCCGACATCATGAGCCTGATGCTGCTGAAAGCGCCTGGCAAACTGGGCGCCGACGTGGTGCTGGGTTCTGCCCAGCGTTTCGGTGTGCCTATGGGTTACGGCGGTCCTCACGCCGCGTTTTTCACCACCCGTGACGAATACAAGCGCTCGCTGCCTGGCCGTATTATCGGTGTCTCTAAAGATCGCCTCGGCAACGACGCCCTGCGTATGGCGATGCAAACCCGCGAACAGCACATCCGCCGTGAAAAAGCGAACTCGAACATCTGTACCGCCCAGGTGCTGCTGGCCAACATGGCCGCCTTCTACGCCGTGTATCACGGCCCGGTCGGCCTGAAAACCATCGCCGAGCGCATTCACCGCTTCGCCGACATTCTGGCGGCGGGCCTCAAAGCCAAGGGCCTGAGCCTGAAGCACGACACCTGGTTCGACACCCTTACCGTGGTTGCCGCCAACAAGGACGAAGTGATCGCCCGCGCCCTGGCGAAGGAAATCAACTTCGCTACCAACCGCGACGGCGAATACTCTATCTCATTGAACGAAGCGACGACGCGCGAGGACATCGCTGAGCTGTTCGACGTGATCCTGGGCGAAGGCCACGGCCTTGACGTAGCTCAGCTTGACGCCGAGATCACGGCAAACGGTTCTGCCTCTATCCCCGCCAGCCTGGTGCGCGACGACGAAGTGCTGACGCACGAGAACTTCAACGCCTACCACAGCGAAACCGAGATGCTGCGTTACATCAAGCGTCTGGAAAACAAAGACCTGGCGCTCAACCACTCGATGATTTCCCTGGGTTCATGCACCATGAAGCTGAACGCCACCGCCGAGATGATCCCTATCACCTGGCCGGAATTTGCCAACCTGCACCCGTTCTGTCCGCTGGATCAGGCCGAGGGCTACCAGATCATGATCGGCGAACTGCACGACTGGCTGGTCAACATCACAGGTTACGACGCGGTATCCATGCAGCCTAACTCGGGCGCCCAGGGCGAATACGCGGGCCTTATCGCCATTCGCAAGTACCACGAGTCGCGCGGCGAAGGTCACCGTAACGTGTGTCTGATCCCAAGCTCTGCCCACGGCACCAACCCGGCATCGGCCCAGATGGCCAGCATGAAGGTGGTTGTGGTTAACTGCGACAAGCAGGGTAACGTAGACGTGGAAGACCTGCGCGCCAAGGCGGCCGACGTGGCCGAAAACCTGTCGTGCATCATGATCACCTATCCGTCGACGCACGGCGTATACGAAGAAACCATCCGTGAAATCTGCGACATCGTGCACCAGCACGGCGGTCAGGTTTACATGGACGGCGCCAACATGAACGCCCAGGTGGGTGTCACCTCTCCGGGTTCTATCGGCTCCGACGTATCGCACCTTAACCTGCACAAAACCTTCTGTATCCCGCACGGCGGCGGCGGTCCGGGTGTCGGCCCTATCGGTGTGAAATCACACCTGGCGCCGTTTATGCCTAACCACAGCGTGATCAACGTGCCGGGTACCAACGTGGGTAACGGTGCGGTGTCTGCGGCGCCTTACGGCTCTGCGGCGATTCTGCCAATCTCTTGGGCCTACATTGCCATGATGGGCAGCGAAGGCCTGAAGCAGGCCACCGAAATGGCCATCGTTAACGCCAACTACCTGGCGAACGAGCTGAGCAAGCACTATCCGATTCTGTACACCGGCCGTAACGGTCGCGTTGTGCACGAATGTATCGTTGACCTGCGTCCGCTGAAAGAAGCGTCGGGCATCAGCGAAATGGATGTGGCCAAGCGTCTGATGGACTACGGTTTCCACGCACCGACCATGTCGTTCCCGGTAGCGGGCACGCTGATGATCGAGCCGACAGAATCCGAGTCTAAGGTTGAGATCGACCGCTTTATCGAGGCCCTGGTATCGATTCGCGGCGAAATCGCCAAGGTTGAGTCGGGCGAATGGTCGCTTGAGAACAACCCGCTGGTCTTTGCACCGCACACCCAAGGCGACGTGCTCGGCAACGACTGGGATCGCGCCTACGATCGCTTCTACGCCGCGTTCCCTGTGCCTGCGGTAGCCAAAGACAAGTTCTGGCCGACGGTAACCCGTATCGACGACGTATACGGCGACCGTAACCTGGTTTGTTCTTGTCCGTCGGTAGAGACGTATCGTTAATCGGTTATGCAACCGACCCTGAAGCGTATTGCTTGAGGGGAGAGCGTGAAAGGTGACTGAGTTGCCTTTCTGATGAACTGAAAAAGCGCGCCAGCAATGGGGCGCTTTTTTGTTTGTCGAATTTGGTGTTACAGCAAAGTTGTGGGTCGGCTTTTAGGCCGACAATGCGGGAGAACGACAAAACGTTCGGCCGACAAATTGT
>JBNKEN010000028.1:0-2385 GCA_050288805.1 Pseudoalteromonas sp. | reverse complement strand
CGAGTTTGTTGTCGAGCTCGATATCGATGCCCTTACAGGCGAGTGATAGCTTGGCAACGAATTGGGTCAGAGCCTCGACCTGCGTTTGACGGCTGGCCTCAAGATCCTTGCTTTGGCTTAGTGCAGTGTTAAGTTTTTTTTGTAGGGCCAATAACCGCTCTGACACTTTTATATCCTGAAGATTCACGCTAGTAGTAAGTTTACATTAATTTGCTTCATAGGGTAGTCAAATATTACCCAATTTTTATTTGAAAAACGATGATTTAAAACAATACCCTGGCTGTTTGTGGGTTAATCGCAAAAGCATGGCGCCGGTGGGGGATAGTTGTTAGCCTGATGGCCTGATTTAATACGGCAAAGAGACTTTCGTGAAACCAATTTATCTTGCGTGTGCCGCGCTTATTTCTGCATTTCCGGCCCTGGCCGATGTAGACTATCAACTTTCCATCAATCAGCCCGAACATCATTTAGGTGATGTGAAAGTCGCATTTCCCAAGACCGCGCAAACCAGCCTGGAGGTCAAGCTTCCGGCCTGGCGTACCGGTCGCTACGAAATGCTCAATCTGGCCAACGGCGTGCGTTTTTTCAAGGCGACCGACGACAAGGGGCGGGCGCTGAAATGGCATAAAACAGATCACAGCACCTGGCGCATTGACCTGGAAGAACCGACCTCGGTCTCGGTCAGCTACCAGGTGTATGCCAACGAGCTCGGCAAGCGTGCACGTCACATCGATGACAGCCATGCCTATATCGACGCATCCGGTTTTTTCATGTTTTCGGAATCATTCCGTCAGGACGCGGTTAACGTAAAACTGGATGTGCCGAAAAAGTGGCGCTCCGTTTCCGGCTTAACGTCGGTGAAAGCGCATCAGTTTAAGGCCGACAACTACGATGTGCTGGTCGATTCTCCAATTGAAACAGGCCTTAACCAGTGGTTCGAGTTCGAGGTTGACGGACGCCAGTACGAGCTGGTGATCTGGGGGGAAGGCAATTACGATACCGACGCTATGCTGACAGATCTGAAAAAGCTGGTCGCCAGCGGCAATGTGGTATGGGACGGTTATCCATTTGAACGCTACGTATTTATGGTGCACGCAACGTCAGGTGCGCGCGGTGCCACCGAACACCTGAACTCGACGATTATTCAGCGCCATCGCGATAAGTTCGCAAAACGCGAAGATTACCTCGGTTTTATCAGCACGGCGGCGCATGAATTCATTCATACCTGGAACGTCAAGGCGTATCGCCCGGCAGGCCTTGTTCCCTACGACTACACGCACGAGAACTATACCTCGTTGCTGTGGATGTCTGAGGGGTCTACCAGCTATCTGGAAGATCACCTGTTGCTGCGCAGCGGTATCATGAAAACCGATGAGTACCTGAAGAGTCTGGGTAAGGCCATCAACCGTCACCTGGAAACCCCGGGACGCGAAGTGCAGCCGGCCTCGGCCAGCAGCTTCGACAGCTGGATCCAGCAGTGGGGCGACCACGGCAAGAATTACAGCACCAATATCTATTCGGAAGGGTCGCTGATTTCGCTCGCGCTGGATTTGGATCTGCTTGAAAACAGCGATGGCAAGGTCAGCTACCGCGACGTTCACAAGGCCCTGTATCGCGATTATAAGCTGCCGCACGGCTTCACCGTTGAAGACGTCAAGACCGTGCTGAAAAATGTCAGCGGTCGCGAGTATGACGCCTGGTGGAATGCGCATGTGGATTCACCGCTGGCGCTGGATTTCGACGCGCTGCTGGCCAAGGTGGGTTTGCAGCTGGTGCGTCCCGAAGACGCGAAAGAACAAGCGGGGCTGGATGTGGCCACCCATGCCGAAAACGGTTTGCTGACGCTCAGCCATGTCAGACGCGGCGGCGCTGCCTGGCAGGCGGGCCTGACATCGGGTGATGTGCTGGTGGCGTTCGACGGCCAGCGCGTGCAGGGTAAATTGGATACGATACTGACTCGTTTCAAGCCGGGACAAAAGGTCAGCGTGTCCTATTTCCGTCGCGATCGCCTGATGCATACCGAGCTGGTGCTGGCTACCGACTATGATAAACCGAACAAGGTTGAGGCCATCAAGGATGCTTCCGAGCAGCAAATGGCCCTGTTTAAGGCCTGGTTGGGTGTTGAACATCCCAATAAGGCATAAGCGCGATATAAAAAACCGCCTCATCGAGGCGGTTTTTTTGACCTTCAGAAACAAAACGCCAAGCAGGCGTTCGCCCTTAGCCGATGAATCCCCGTACCTCCCGTACCAGCGCGTCGATATCTGCACGGCTGATATCCAGGTGGGTGACCAGACGCAGGGTACGGTTTGCGCTGACCAAAATGCCCTGTTCACGCAGTCTCGCGGTGAGGGCCTGCGGGTCGATATGATCCGCCAGGGTGGC
>JBNKEN010000027.1:0-6791 GCA_050288805.1 Pseudoalteromonas sp. | reverse complement strand
TGGCCGAGGGCCTGCAGGTTGGTGACATCCAGCATCAGGTACTCTTCCATGCCAGGTGACGACACCGACGAGGTGGCAAATTCAACCCCGGCGTTGGCGTTCGGTGCCAGCGGGTTGCTGGCGTCGGTTACCAGGTTACCGGCCCAGCCGTTGTGGGTGTCGCCCGCCAGCACCACCAGGTTTTTGCCGCTGGCCGCGGCGCTGCCGAGCAGCACCTCGCGTTCATAGGCATAGCCGTCCCAGGCGTCGAGATTGTAGGGCAGTTGGGTTTCGACCCGGGCGCGTTCCGTTGCGGTGACGCTCGGATCGCCCATCAGGATACGGCCCTTGATGGTGGCAAGCTCGGCAAACAATACGTTGGCCTGTGACAGCAGGGCCGACGGATCGCCGCCCGCCTGCAGGGTGGCTTCGAGGGTGCCGAGCAGCATCATGATTTCCGCCGGCAGCCACATTTTGGTCATCAGTACCTGTTGGCCGAGCACCTGCCAGGTGGCGTCCGATTGCAGCATCGAATCGGTGACCCAGGTCAGTTGCTCCGGGCCAATCAGGGAACGGTTGCTGTCGCCGATGGCCGCCATAAATGCGGCCTGGCCGCCCTGCGAGGTGAGGTCGAAATCGCCGTAGCTAAGCTGCTTGTCACGGGCCACCACGCGAGTGTCGAGCATATACAGGCTGACCAGGTTGCCGAAATCGAACTGGCGATAGATCTGTTCGCGGTTCGCGGTGTTGCGAATAGGCATCCACTCGAAATAGGCCTGAAGCGCGGCAAGCTTACGCGCGTCGAAATCGCCCTCGCTGTCGTCGTGGTTCTGGGCGCCTTCGCGCCAGGTGTCGTTGGCTATTTCGTGGTCGTCCCACACGGTGATAAAGGGCGCCTTGGTGTGCAACAATTGCAGCTGGACATCGCCGCGGTACAGGGCGTAGCGCTTGCGATAGTCGTCAAGGGTCAGCAGTTCGCCCGCGTTGTCTTCCGGCAACAGGCGACCTAATGCGGCGGCATCCCCGGTGGCGTAGCCGCCGTTGCCGTATTCGTAGATGTAATCGCCGAGATGCAGCACGGCATCGAGGTCGTCGTGTTTGGCGGCCTCACCGTATACATGGAAGTAACCCGCCGGATAGTTGGCGCAGGACATCACGGCAAATTTTACGCTGTCGATATCGCCTTCCGGCAGGGTTTTACCCAGGCCGACCGGGGACGTTTTGCCGTTCGATTTAAAGCGGTAATGGTAGGCGGTGCCCGCATCCAGGCCCTGCAGATCGACCTTGAGGGTGAAATCCGTTTCGGCGTTGACGGTGGCGGTGCCGTTGTGCACCAGCGTCTTGAAATCCGCATCTTCGGCCACTTCCCAATGCACTTCAAGCTGTTCGATACCGGCCTGTTTTGGGGTGATCCGGGTCCAGATGATCAGGCTGTCGGCCAGGGGATCGCCGCTCGCGACGCCGTGGTCAAAGGAGATATCCAGTTGTTCTTCGTCATCGCTGCCGAACGAACAGCCGGCCAGGCCGAAGGAAAGAACCGCGACGCCGAATCCGGCGGCGGACGCTTTTAAAAAATTGCGACGGGTTAGTTTCATTATTCTTCTCGGTTATGCGTAAGGTTGTGAGGCTAAGTGAGTTATGTTTCTAAACTGTGAACAAGATATGACAATTGGCAGGGATTATCAATACAGGTCGGATGTTTTAAATCCGGGTACTGATTTCCAGGCAGGCTGTCCCGACAGCTGCCGGTTTTTCATGTCTCGGCGATATCCCGTCCGGACCCATGGCGCAGGGCCATGGGCGGAAAAGATGCTCATTTACTGCTATTTTTTAGCAATAACCGCAGAGGGAACAAAACCTTGTCAGAAACCAAGCCGAACACCGGGGAACAGGAAACCGCCCGGCAACTGTTGCAGTTGGTCGCCGGGCTTGCGAGCGAGCTGCACCCGGATAATCCGTCGCCCTTGAACGTTCGTTTGAGTTCGCGGCTGGATGCCGATCTGGCATTTGACAGCCTGGGGCGGGTTGAGCTTATTCATCGGGTTGAAACCACCTTCGGCGTAACCCTGGCCGAGACGGCGTTTGCGTCGGTGGAAACCGTGGCGGATCTGCTCGATGCGGTGCTGGCCGGTGAAAGCGGCAAACCCTTGTTCGATCGCCGCAGCCTTGCGGATCTGTCCTTGGCCGAGGTCGACGAAATGCCGGAGCGGGCGCAAACCCTGGTTGAGGTGCTTGAGTGGCACCTCAAGCGCCACGGGCAAAGGCCCCTCGTCGAACTTTACAGCGATACCGGGCAGGGTGAAGTGATCAGCTATGCGCATCTGGCGGGCACGGCCAATCGGGTCGCCTGGTGCCTGCTCGACAAGCAGTTGGAACCGGGCGCGCGGGTGACCCTGATGTTGCCAACCGGCGGCGATTACTTTTTCAGTTTTATGGGGGTGCTGGTGGCCGGGATGGTGCCGGTGCCGATTTACCCGCCGGTCCGGCTGAGCCAGATAGAAAGCTATATCAAACGCCATCGCAGCATTTTGCAAAACTGCCGCGCCGAGGTGATGATCACCACCCCGGCGATCGCCCGTTATTCGGCGCTGCTGAAGTCGCTGGTGCCCAGCATCCGCCATGTGCTGAGCCCGGACGATTTTGCCCGCTATGACGAACGCCCGGTGAAACTCGCCCATAAACCCGACGACATTGCGTTTATTCAATATACCTCGGGTTCCACGGCGGATCCCAAGGGGGTTCAGCTCAGTCACGCCAACCTGCTTGCCAATATTCGGGCCATGGGCAAGGCGGCGCGGGTTTCCTCCAAGGACGTGTTTGTCAGCTGGCTGCCGCTTTATCATGACATGGGGCTGATCGGCGCCTGTCTCGGCATGTTCTACCATGCCGGGTATCTGGTGGTGATGTCGCCGCTTGAGTTTCTGGCGCGCCCCGAGCGCTGGCTTTGGGCCGTTCACCGGTATCGTGCAACCCTCTCCGCGGCACCTAATTTCGCCTACGATCTGTGCCTGCATCGGATCCCGGAAGCTGCGCTGAAGGGCCTGGAGCTGTCTTCCTGGCGCCTCGCCTGTAACGGTGCCGAGCCGGTTATCCCCGAAACGGTGCGCGGTTTTTGCAGCCGCTTTGCCGCATACGGATTTCGGCCCGAGGCCTATTGGCCCGTGTATGGTCTGGCGGAATCCTCGGTCGGTCTGGCGTTTCCCCGGCCCGGGCAGGTGCCGGAAATTGAGCGGATAAAGCGCCGCGAATTCACTCAAAAGGGGATTGCGATTAAGGCCTCGGATGACGAAGAGCATGCGCTGGAATTCGTCTGTTGCGGTCAGGTCCTGCCGGATCACGAAATTCGTGTCGTCGATGACTTGGATAAAGAGCTGCCCGACAGGCGGCAGGGACACCTGCAATTCCGGGGGCCGTCCGCCACCAGTGGCTACCTGAGCGCACCGGATAAAACCGCCGAGCTGTATCACGGGCAATGGCTGGACAGCGGCGATCTCGCCTATATCGACGGGGGAAAGCTGTACCTGACCGGGCGCAGCAAGGACATTATTATCCGCGCCGGGCGCAATATTTATCCCCACGAGATCGAAGAGGCGGTCGGCACCTTGCCCGATGTGCGGCGCGGGCGGGTGGTGGCTTTCGGTTATCAGCAGCAGAACAGCGGGCCGGAACGACTGGCGGTGCTGGCGGAAACCCGCCTCACGGATCCCGAGGCGCAAAGGCTGCTACGCGAGGGCATCATTGAAGCCTGCGCCGAGCTGATCGATTTGCCGCCGGACAAGGTGATACTTGCTCCGCCGGGCACGATACTGAAAACGTCGAGCGGCAAGCTCAGGCGCAGCGCCTGCCGTGAGCTCTATCTACGGGGCAAGGTCGGTAAAAAGCCGCCGCCGGTGTGGTGGCAGCTGGGCAAAGTCTTTGTTGGCGCTTCGGGGGAGCAGTTGAAAAAGCAAGCGGGCAAGCTCAAGACCCTGGCGTTTGCGGGATACGCCTGGACCCTGTTTTTGCTTGCGGCCATGCTTGCCTGTCCCTTGCTGCTGTTGCTGCCGAATCATGCGCTCAGGCAACGCATGGCGAGCGCCGCATGCCGCTTCCTGGCCCTCGCCAGTGCGACGCCTGTCAGGGTGAACGGCCTTGATAAATTGCCGAAGGGGCAATCCTGCATCTATGTTGCCAACCACTGCAGTTACCTGGATGCCTATATTCTGCTGGCATCCGTTCCCGGGCCTTACAAGTTTGTCGCCAAGGCGGAACTGGCGAACAATCGTTTGCTGGCGTTTCTGCTCGGGCGGCTCGGGGTCGAATTCGTCGAGCGCTTCGACATCAAAAAAAGCGTCGAGGATGC
Organism: Pseudoalteromonas sp.; assembly: GCA_050288805.1. Taxonomy (GTDB): domain Bacteria; phylum Pseudomonadota; class Gammaproteobacteria; order Enterobacterales; family Alteromonadaceae; genus Pseudoalteromonas. The sequence goes on along the minus strand of JBNKEN010000027.1, from coordinate 2,470 downwards.
AGCCCTCGTAGGCAGTAAAAAGGGCTCGCTGCTGTATTTTCCCGAAGGCACCTTTACCCGCAGGCCGGGTCTTGCTCCCTTTCATATGGGGGCATTTTTGGCGGCGGCGCAAACCGCTCGCCCCGTGGTACCGGTCGCCATTCGGGGCTCCCGCTCCATGTTACGGGATTCCGACTGGTTTCCCCGCAGCGGCCGTATCGAGGTAACGGTCTGCGAGCCGCTTGCGAGCGCATCAAGTGAAGACCCCTGGCAAACCGCCAATGCGCTGAAAAACCGCGCCCGGACCGAGATCCTTCGCTATTGCGGTGAGCCGGATCTGGATGTTGAATGAGCCGCCCGTTCGCCCTGTTCTAGATCGACGCGCCAAAGCAGGTATCCCCCGACCACAAACAGCAGGAGAATCGACAGTATACCGACGCGGTTGCTGCCGGACAGCACGCTGACCCAACCCACCAGTAGCGGGCCGAGCACGGCGGCAAATTTACCCAGCATATTGTAAAAGCCGAAAAACTCGGCGCTTTGCCCGGTCGGGATCAGGCGGGCATAGAGAGAGCGGCTTAGCGACTGCACCCCGCCCTGGACCAGGCCGATCACTACCGCCAGCAGGTAAAATTGCCAGGGGGCGTGAATAAACGCGCTGTACAGGGTGACGCCCATGTAAACCGAAATCGCCAGTAGCAGTCCGCGTTTTACCCCGAGGCGCTCGCCGATGCGACCGAACGCGATGGCGGCGGGAAAGCCGACAAACTGGGTGATAAGCAGGGCGGTGATAAGACTCTCGGATTTCAGGCCGATGGAGAGGCCGTAATCCACCGCCATGCGGATAATGGTATCCACGCCGTCTATATAGAGCCAATAGGCCACCAGAAACAGAAAGGTCTGACGCAGCAGGCGGATCTGCCCGAGGGTCGTCGCCAGTTGGCGCAAGCCGCTTTTCACCGCCAGCAGCGGCGAGCCGTCGCTTTTGGCGGGTTCTTTGACGAACAGCAGCAAGGGTACGGTAAACAACAACCACCAAAGTGCGGTGCACAGAAACGCGATGCGCACCGCCTCGGCGGCGTTTGCCAGCCCGAACGTTGCCGGGCTCAGCGTCATCCAGACATTGACGGCGAACAGCAGGCCGCCGCCGAGGTAACCCAGGCCGAATCCGAGCGCCGATACCCGGTCGAGCATCCGCTTCGGGCTCACTATATTGAGCAGGGCGTCGTAAAACAGGTTGCCGCCGGAAAAGCCGATGACTGCGGCGATATAAAGCAGGGCCGCCAGTTGCCATTGTCCCTTGGCCACCCAGTACAGGGCGCCTGTCATCACCGCACCGAGACAGGCAAAGACGAGCAAAAATCCCTTGCGTTTCGAAAGTTGGTCGGCAATCGCACCGAGCATGGGGGAGAGCAGCACTACGACCAGGCTGGCTATAGAGTTGATCATGCCGAGGTGATAGGTGCTCTCAAGGACGGGCATGCCGGATGCCCAGTATTGCTTGAAAAAAATCGGGAAAAACCCCGCCATCACCACGGTGGCGAACGCACTGTTGGCCCAGTCGTAAAAGGCCCAAGACCAGATGGCACGTGTGTCTGCCGGTTCGGGGGATGGAATTGAAGAATGCATGCCCGTGTAGTGCCCGAGAGTGAGGATTAAAACTCACTGATAGTAATGAAATTTCATCCCAGTATAGGGTATTTCTGGCGTTCAGGGTAAGGTGAAAAAAACGCCCGGCGGAACGGGCGTTTTTAAGGCGATTACATATTGCCCAGTTCGACCATCACGGCGGTGTACATGCGCAGGTTGAGTTTTAGCTGCTCAACCGTGATGAACTCGTGCTCCGAGTGGCCTGTGTATTTCTTGCCGGGCATCGACGGGCCGAATGACACGGCATTTTTAAACAGCTTGGCGTTGGTGCCGCCGCCGATCGAAACGAAGCCTGCATTCTTGTCGCCGGTGTAGTGCTTGAACACGTCGAGCAGCTTTTGCGCGTGCGGTGCGCCGTCGAGCAGCATGGGTTCGCCGAGTTCGATTTCAAGACCGTTTACCTGCACGCCGTTGTTCGCCTGCCATGCGGATACCGCATCCTTGATCTGTTGTTCAAGCATGGCGGCCTCTTTGCCGACCGGGCGACGCAGGTTGATAGCAAGGGTAATATCGTCGCCGTTTCTGTCCAATACGGTCGGAGCCACCGTCATCGGGCCCATAAATTCGTGTTCGTAGGCGATGTCGCCGAACTGTTTGCCGTAAAGGCCCAGGCCGATAAGTTGGTTGATAAAGGTGACCGCCTGGCCGTCTGCGTTTGGTTCAAGGGCGATTCCCTTGAACAGCTCCGCCAGGTGGGCGATGGCGTTGACGCCGGTTTCCGGCTCGCTTGAATGCGCTGATATGCCCTTGGCGCTGATGGCAAGGCCGTTATCTTGCGCCGAAAAGGTGAAGCTCGCTTGCTGCATGGCATCGGCGCGCTGCTTCAATGTTGTTATCAGCG
>JBNKEN010000026.1:0-2805 GCA_050288805.1 Pseudoalteromonas sp. | reverse complement strand
GGGATTCGACACACAAAAAAACGCTCTTCATGGCTCCCCCAATTAGCCAGACGTTAAATGGTAAACATAAATCACCAATTTAACCTGTTCGTATCAGATAAAAAATCCATCGGAAGATACATCAGGTTCGGCCTATTTAACGTGCATACGTATGCAGGGTTTTTACAAGCCAGTGCCCTATCACGTATGCTCTTCAACAATTTATATAACATAGCTACGTATGCGTACGGCTTCGGAGAGGGATATGGCAACAAGCGAATGGTGGAAAGGTGCCGTTATTTACCAGATTTACCCGCGCAGTTTCCAAGATACCAACGGTGACGGTATCGGCGATCTTAAGGGTATTATAAATCGTATCGACTATATTAAACGCCTCGGTGTCGATGCCATCTGGATTTCACCGTTTTTTAAATCGCCCATGAAGGACTTCGGTTACGATATCAGCGACTATCGTGATATCGATCCGCTGTTCGGCGATTTAAACGATTTCGATACCCTGATCAAAGAAGCGCACGACCGCGACATTAAGATCATCATCGATCAGGTGCTCAGCCATACCTCTGACCAACACGCCTGGTTCCTTGAGAGTCGCGAAGACAAAAACAACGACAAGGCCGACTGGTATGTCTGGGCCGATGCCAAACCCGACGGTACCCAGCCGAATAACTGGCTGTCGATTTTCGGCGGTCCGGCCTGGCAATGGGAACCGCGCCGTGGCCAATATTACCTGCATAACTTTTTGACCGAACAGCCGGATCTTAATTTCCACAATCCACAGGTACGCAAGGCCGTGCTCGACAACGTCGAATTTTGGCTTAAGAAAGGGGTCGACGGTTTCAGGCTGGATGCCATTAACTTCTGTTATCACGACGCCCGACTTCGTGACAACCCGGCAAAGCCTGCAGACAAGCGCCAGGGCCGTGGTTTCAGCGAAGACAATCCCTATGCGTTCCAGTACCACTATTACAACAATACGCAGCCGGAAAACCTGGCCTTTATGGAAGAAATTCGCGCCCTGCTCGAAAAGTACCCCGGCACCGTTTCCCTTGGGGAAATTTCTTCCGAAGACTCGCTTGCGACCATGGCCGAATACACCTCGGGCGGCAATAAGCTGCATATGGGTTACAGTTTCGAACTGCTGACCAATGATTACAGCGCCGAGTACATCCGTACTACGGTTGAAACCCTCGAAAAGCAGATGACCGAAGGATGGCCCTGCTGGGCATTCAGCAATCACGATGTCGAGCGTGTCGCGAGCCGTTGGAATAAAGACGGTGACGGCGTCAATCCGGTCCAGGTCAAGATGCTCACCGCCCTGCTGGGTTCTCTGCGCGGCAGCGTTTGTATGTACCAGGGTGAAGAACTGGCATTGGGTGAAGCAGACGTCGCCTTTGAAGATCTGCAAGATCCTTACGGCATTACATTCTGGCCGAACTTTAAGGGTCGCGACGGCTGCCGTACACCCATGCCGTGGTTGTCTGACTCGGCTTACGCCGGTTTTTCCGATGCCAAACCCTGGTTGCCCGTTGCACCGCATCACAGTGCCAATGCGGTTGACGTCCAGGACGCCGATCCGGCTTCAACCCTCAACGCATTTCGTGAATTTATGGCCTGGCGCAAACAGTTTCCGCAATTAATGGAAGGCGATATCGAATTCATCAAGACCGAAGAGCCGGTGTTGGCCTTTTTCCGCACTCAGGCGGGCAAACGTATGCTTTGCTGCTTCAACCTGAAAGGTCAAGACGCCTCTCTTCGCATTCCGCAGGCTCCGGTCCACGTTCATCATGAGCTGAGCCACCACAATGCCGAGATAAGCGGTTCACATATTAAACTGCCTCCCTACGGATGCTGCTTTGCATCCCTGTAAGCGAGACGGTTGAATCTCCCTGACAAAAAGCGCCTTTACGGCGCTTTTTCTTTTTCGTCCACATAGTGTTTACGCACCACTACACCGAGATTATCTCCCAATAACCGGCTACGCCGACCGAGAAGGGTGTATTTTCAGACAAATGAACGCGAAGCGCTTCAAGCGCGTCGGGCTCGCCGTGAACCAGCCTGATACGAGTCGAACGGTCAAGCTCGGATTCCTCAAGCCAACGGGTAACATCGAGATAATCCGCATGGCCCGACAAGCTTGAGATCATCGCCACACAGGCCTTGTTCTCAACCCATTCGCCATGCACCTTGACTCTGTCGACCCCCTCAATCATCTTCGCCCCGCGCGTCCCTCCGGCCTGGTGCCCGGTAAACAGTACCGTTGTTCTGGGATCCTTCAACAAATGCTTAAAGTGATGGAGAATGCGCCCGCCGGTCGCCATACCACTGCCGGCTATTACGATATGCGGGTAGCGTAACCCTGCTATCGCCTTTGATTCGTCCACCGTCCGCGTATAGGTGATGGTTTTACCCATACGGCTGCATTGGCTGGATGTTAACTTATGCTGTTCGCTGAACTGGCGGTAAACGTCGGAAACCTCGATGGCCATCGGGCTGTCGAGGTAGACGGGCATTTTCGGGATCTCTTCCCTCTCCATCAGCTCGGCCAGTAAATGCTGCAAGGCCTGCGCGCGACCTACGGCGAAGGACGGCACCAGTAATACGCCGCCGCTCCTTGCGACCCGGTTGACTACATCGGCCAGTTGCTCGGCCGGATCGGTTTTGTCGTGCAATCTGTCGCCATAGGTTGATTCGAGGATCAGCAGATCGAGTTTCGGCAGCGGCATTGGCGGACGCATCAATATGTCGTCGTAACGCCCGACATCGCCGGAAAATCCCACACGCTTGTTCTCGGCCTGTAAAATAAGG
>JBNKEN010000025.1:0-6708 GCA_050288805.1 Pseudoalteromonas sp. | reverse complement strand
GGTGATCACCAACTCCTATGCCAACGTGGCCTCCAGTTTTTACTCCACCAAGTTCCAGAAAAGCATTGAAGAGCTGCTGGTGGCGCCGGTGCCCAACTATATTATCGTACTCGGCTACATGGGCGGCGGGATGGCGCGCGGCATGGTGGTGGGCTTGATAGTCTCCGTGGTGAGTCTGCTGTTTGTCGACATTCAGATCCACAGCCTGGCGGTGATCGTGGCGACCGTGATCCTGACCTCGGCGGTGTTTTCCCTCGGCGGGCTTATCAACGCCGTTTACGCCAACAGCTTTGACGACATCAGCATCATTCCTACCTTTGTGCTGACGCCGTTAACCTACCTGGGCGGGGTGTTTTATTCTATCAGCCTGCTGCCGGAATTCTGGCAGGGCGTGTCGCAGATCAATCCGATCATTTATATGGTTAACGCGTTCCGTTATGGTTTCCTTGGGGTCTCCGACGTCAATATCTATCTGGCATTCGGCGTCCTGCTGTCGTTTGTTGCCGTGTTGTTCGTAACCGCGTTGACACTGATCCGTAAGGGCGTGGGGATCCGCAGCTGATGACCGAAGCCAATTCTCGTAGTATTACCAGCAATCAGCCGAGCCTCCACGACAAGCTGGATGAGGTGGTCCAAAGGCATCTCAAGGCCGAATTCAGGAAGCCGGTAGCGGCGCACACGCAAGCGGCCTTCGATGAGGTGAATGAAAGGGTTAAGGCATTCGCTGGCCCGATTATTCTGGATTCCTGTTGCGGCGTGGGTGAAAGTACGGCAAACCTTGCGCGGCTTCATCCGGACGCCCTGGTGATAGGGATCGACAAGTCGTCCCATCGACTCGACAAGCACGATGTCGAATACAAACAGGCGGATGTGGGGCAGTATCTGCTGGTGCAGGCGGATCTCAACGATTTCTGGCGTTTGGCGCTGGAAGCCGGTTGGCAACCGACTCATCATTACCTGCTCTATCCTAACCCCTGGCCTAAGGCCAAACACCTGCAAAGGCGTTGGCACGGTGCGGCGGTTTTTCCCTACATCGTCAGGCTCGGCGGACGACTGGAACTACGCAGTAACTGGGATATCTATGTCAGGGAATTCGCTCGGGCATTGCAGCTGGCCGGTCATCCCGTGCCGGTAGAGCAATACGAAAGCGATACGGCGATCACGCCGTTTGAGCGTAAGTATTGGGCGAGCGGCCAGCGAAGCTATAGGCTGGTTGCAGAGCTCGGCTGATAAACCGGGTTCAGGCTTCGGCGCGTAACCGGGGCTGCTCGGACATGTCAAGTATGTGCGGTTCGGCAGCTCCTATATATTCCCCTTGCATCAGATTGATGCCCAATTCCAACAGCTTGTTGTAACTGAGCTCGTTGTTGACGCCGCTTGCGACCAGCAGCAGGTTTTTCTCCCGGCAATAGTTCGCCAGGCGTTCCAGTTCAATGCCAAGACGCTCGTCGGCGTTAAGGGAGGCCGTCAAAATCGGAGCCAATTTTATGCCGTTAAAGTCGAGCTTGCGGGCATTCTCCACATGGGAGGCCCCGGCAGCAAAGTCGGCCAGCATCAGCTTGACGCCCTTACTTTTCAGTCTGGAAACAAACAGCCGCGTCTGAGTAAAATTGTCCAGGGTTTCCGCTTCGTACAGATCCAATGTGATGTTGCCGGGTGTGGGGTAGCGAAGCAGTTGTTGTTCCAGGAAGCTGAGCAGTGAAAAGTCATGCATATCATCGGCAAACAGAGGCAGGCTCCATTTGATATCGGTATCGCGAAAACGGGCAGCGTTTTGCAAAAACAGGGTCCGGGTCGCCTCACCGCCGTGTCGACAACGGTTCAGCAAGGGAGCGAACTGATCGTGCCGTAGAACCTGTCCCTTGTCCGTGATCAGACGGGCTTCACATTGATATTGCCAAACCTGGCCGCTTTGCTGGCAGGTGATCGGGCTGAAATAGGGCGCGATACGCTTTTGTTCCAGCGCTTCTTCGCACATTTCGGCCAGTGCGGCGTCATGGCGATAATGCTGCTTTAGTTCCTGTTCACAGTCGCTGAAGGTCAGCAGGGTTTTTCCGTCCTGCCGCGCTTGAGCCAGAGCCTGATGGGCGTTGCCAAGCAACATGGATTTGTGGCCGGACGCGACCCCGGCGCAGAGGCGCAGGCGCAGCAAGGGAGCAACAACCCAATAGGGTTCATTGAGCAGCGTTTCCAGCCGTTGTTTTTTTCTTTCGCTGAGCTGCGAACCTTGGCTAAGTATAACCAGTTTGTCGCTGGCGACCCTGAACACCAGGACCTGTTGCGCGAGGTCAGATCTTACCTTTTCTATCAGCTTACGCACCAGTTGATCGGCCAGATTCGGACCATACAGGCCTGAAATATTTTCAAACTCCATAACCTGTATCAGCGCCAGTTCAAAATGCAGTTGGTTGTGTTCCTTCAGATACGTTTCCAATGCCCGGTAGTTGGCTGTGCCCGAGGTGCTGTCGAGTTGGCGCTGACGTTTCAGCATCATATAGCCGAAGGCGCCACACAGCAGGGCCAAAAGCAGTAAGAAACCGGACGCCGTCAGGGCACTAAGCAAATTCGCGTTCAGTATTGCGTTGAGGCGGGTCATGGATATGTCCGCCCCGGTCAGGTAGGTGCGGCCATCCCGACTGATATGCGGGACGAATACGCTGCGAAAATGTCCCCAATGATCCTCTGAGACTTCATAAACCGGCTCGGTGGAAAAGAAGGCGCGGATGTTTTCAGCCGTCGCTTCCGGATAGAAGTCGTAAAAGCGGGTAAGTTTTCCGTTTTCCTGATCCGCTTTGGTGTAACTGGAGGAGGTGAAGTAAACCTTGTTGTCATTCAGTACCATGGCATACACGTACTCCAGTCCCAAATGTTGGGCGAGTTCGGAGAGGGCCTGACTTTTTTGCTGGTAAATCAGCCTGTCGCCGGGTGAATCAATGCCTAGATCCGTGTGATAATCCGGTCCGAGTATATGATCGGCACTGACGGCGGCATTGAGCAGGGTGTTATCTATCTGGGCGAGGGTAGTCTGGTAGGTTCGCTGATAGATGTAATAGGTGTACCCGAGCAGGCTGCAGATGACAAACACGCTCAGCGCGCCGACTAGTCGGTGGGTGGAGGTGAATCCTGTACGCATGTTCATCCTTGAATAGCATGGTTTCACCTATGATAGAGCATAAGCCCCTATATAAACAATATTTAGCTGGGCCAAATGTTGTCGCAAAAGGATCACGGGCGGGTCATCAAAAATCGCATTTTATATGAGAGACAGGAGACTTTTGGGTGTTAATCCAGTAAAGTTAGCGCATTTTATTGTGGTGCCTCGGGCCGAATATCGCTGAAAACATAATTGGCGGTCTAGGGTCTGGTTAGGGTGGCCGATTGTATGACTTACCGGGTTATTTGATGGAAACCAAGCGTTGTGCCGTTGCGTCCGAAGACAGTTTGATGCGGATTTTTACCGTCGCCGAAGGGCCGGAATCCACCTTGAGCAAAATCGAGCAAGAGATCTCGAGCAATCTGGCGGGCTTTCTGAAAGAAAATATTGCGGCGATTGAAAAGCCGCTGCATGAAATAGAGAAAGATTTCCAGTCTGCCAGCATACCGGAGGAACCGACCTTCGTATCCGATCATGCGCAAGACATCATGGAAAAGCTGGTGGCGCATTCGGTTCACACCGCGGCGCCCAGCTTTATCGGCCATATGACATCGGCGTTGCCGCATTTCGTGCTGCCGCTTTCAAAGCTCATGGTCGGTCTTAACCAGAACCTGGTGAAAATAGAAACCTCCAAGGCCTTTACGCCGCTTGAACGTCAGGTTATCGGCATGCTTCATCACCTGGCCTATGGCGAGGACGATGCGTTTTACGACAAATGGATGCACAGCGCCAAAACCTCCCTCGGGGCATTTTGCTCCGGCGGTACCGTGGCCAATATCAGCGCCCTGTGGATTGCCCGTAACCGTTTGCTGAAGGCCGACGGTGATTTCAAGGGGATTGCCGCCGAAGGCATGGTCGCGGCCATGCTGCATTACGGTTATCGCGGACTGGCGGTACTGGTTTCCGAACGCGGTCACTATTCGTTGGGTAAGGCGGCGGACGTGCTCGGTATCGGGCGCGACAACTTTATCGCCGTGCCGACCAGCGCCGACAACAAGGTTGACGTTAACGCCATGCGTGAAAAGGCGCTGCAGCTTGAAAGCAAGGGCATCAAGGTTATGGCCCTGGTGGGCGTAGCGGGCACCACTGAAACCGGCAATATAGACCCGCTTGACGAGATGGCCGATCTGAGTCGTGAACTTGGTTGTCATTTCCATGTGGATGTCGCCTGGGGCGGCGCGACGCTGTTGTCGAGCAACTATCGTCACCTGCTGAAGGGCATCGAACGGGCGGACTCCATCACCATCGACGCGCACAAGCAGATGTATGTGCCCATGGGGGCGGGGATCGTGCTGTTTCGCGATCCGGCGGCGACGGATGCCATCGAGCACCATGCCGAATATATTCTGCGTAAGGGTTCCAAGGATCTCGGCAGTCATACCCTGGAGGGCAGCCGTCCCGGTATGGCCATGTTGGTGCATGCCTGCCTGCGGATCATTGGCCGTAAGGGCTATGAGATGTTGATCGATAAGGGCATCAACAAGGCGCGTTATTTCGCCGATCTGATCAAGGACGACGACGATTTCGAACTGATCACCGAGCCGGAGCTGTGCCTTTTAACCTATCGCTATGTACCGGCCAGAATCCAACGCATTTTGGCCTCGGCGGACGAACAGACCCGGATGGATATCTATGCGGCACTCAACCGGCTGACCGCCAGCATTCAGAAGCGCCAGCGTGAGGCGGGGCGTTCGTTTGTGTCGCGAACCCGTCTGACCCCCGCGGCACATGCCCATCTGCCGACCGTGGTGTTCCGTGTGGTGCTGGCAAACCCGCTGACCTCAAAACAGATTTTGCAGGAGATTCTGAGCGAACAGAAAGAACTGGCGCAAAGCGACCCGATCTTTAAGAAATACCTGTCGAAATATATGGATTAAAAAAGGGCCGAGCGGCCCTTTTTTATTGCGACTGACTTAATCCTGCCAGGTCGGCCGCGCCGTGTGATAGCGCTGGCGGCGTTTCGGTTCGGGGCATTGCTCGCTCATCAGGGCGGCATCGACCAGCATCCAATCGGTTCTGTGTGCTTCACCCATATTTTTCGCGCCGGCGAGGTTGAAACACGCCAGTTCTGCGTCGTCTGGCACCAGCAGGTAGCGGTTCGGCGCCTCGTTCATCCATTGCCATGCGTTACGCTCCTGTTCGCTGACCGGGCTCAGGTAGCTGAAATGGGTGACCGCGCGCGGCGAGAACAGGATAAACTGCTCCTTGAACTTAAGCAGGCCGAGCTCCGCATCGGCCGGTATGGCATTGGATGTATTGGCCAACACCGCCTTCGGGGTGCGGGCCGGTTCCATCACGCTGTAACCCCAGGTGGTGACCAGAATCCAGGTCACCGCGCTACAGGCGCCCATTTTTACCAACGAAGACATGTTGCGCAGCGAAACAAGCGCCGCTAGCCACAGCAAGGCCAGCGTCAGGCTGAGATAGCCGAGCGGCGCCAGGGCGTCGGGATAATGGGCCAGTTTCTTCGCCAGTGACGGATGGCCGATAAGGGCCAGCACCGCAACGGCAGAGAAGACGGCCATCAGCAGCCATAACAGCCCGCTCACCAGGCGTTCGAACCAACGCGGCGGGGCGAAGCCCTGCAAGATGGCGGCCGAGGCCAGCGCCAGCATGGGAAGCGCCGGCAGTATGTAAACGTTACGTTTGCCCGGACTGATGCTGAAAAACAGCAGCACCAGCGCAACCCAGATCAGCAACACCGCAATAACCGGTTCGGCCTTGAATTTGGCGACAACGGTTTTCCAGCGGGCGGCCAGCAGGAAGGGCACGGGGAACCAGAGCCAGGGGATCACGCTGGTGAGGAAGTAGTGCCAGGGTTTTATGTGGTGCCAGGCATTGGCGTAGCGTTCGCCGGTTTGCTTGAACAGAATGTTGTTCTGGTAGGCAATCAGATCCGGTGTTGCCTGGCTTTTCACCGTCAGCACCATGGGCACCAGCCAGCAGGCGATGACCCCGAGCAGCGGCAGGATACCGAGCCAGCAGCGCCATTACAGGCGCTCCTTGAACAGGGCTTTATTGCGCAGACCGAAAAACACCAGCGGCAGCATCATCAGGGCCGGTAAAAAACCGACGCCCTTGGTGATCACGCCGAGGCCCATAAAACCCCAGGCGGTGTAATACCAGCGCCAATGGGGGCCGAGGAAAAAGTGTCTTATCAGGCCGTAACAGCCGAGGGTGATCCAACACATCACCATGGCGTCGATTTGTGCGCTTTTCACCTGGATCAGAAACTGCGGAACCAGCAGTAACAGCAGGGCGGCGTTACGTCCAGTTTTCACATTCCAAAGACGGGCGCCGAGATCGTAAACCAGGAAAACCGTCAGCAGGCCGCACAAGGCGTTGGGCAACAAAAATGCCAGTTTCAGGCTGCCGGTCAGCCAGTAGAACAGTGCAATGCTCCACATAAACACCGGTGGTTTGTCCGGGTAATATTCGCCGCCGCGCATCGGGAACAACCATTGGTTTGACGCCACCATTTCCCGGGCGACCTCGGCAAAGCGGGGTTCGTCCGCCGGCCACGGAGAGCGGAAACCGATCCCCACCATCACCAT
>JBNKEN010000024.1:0-5317 GCA_050288805.1 Pseudoalteromonas sp. | reverse complement strand
CATGTCCCTTTGTTTCAAGTATTCCAGTTTTTGCCCTATCTTACCTTCGAGCCCCCTTTCCGTCGGGAAATAATATTGCTTGTCTTTCAATTGCGGCGGGAAATAGTTCTCTCCGGCCGCATAGGCGCCCGGCTCGTCGTGAGCGTAGCGGTACTCGGCGCCGTACCCGAGTTCTTTCATCAGATCCGTGGGCGCGTTGCGTAAGTGTTCCGGCACCGGAAAACTCGGCAACGATGCGGCATCCTGCCTCGCCTGATTGAACGCCGTATAAACGGCGTTGCTTTTCGGCGCACTGGCAAGATAAATCGTCGCCTGTGCGATTGCCCGTTCCCCTTCGCTCGGGCCGACACGCTGGAATATATCCCAGGCGTTGAGGGCCACTTCCATGGCTCTCGGATCTGCATTGCCGATATCTTCGGTGGCGATAGCCAACAAACGCCGGGCCACATAAAGCGGGTCGCCGCCGCCTGCCAAAATCCTGCAATACCAGTAAAGCGCCGCATCCGGGGCACTGCCGCGAACGGATTTGTGAAACGCCGAAATGAGGTCGTAAAACTCGTCGCCGCCCTTGTCATAGCGGGCCACATGGGCCGGCAAAACCTGTGTCAGTACCTCGGGAGTAATAACGTATCGCCCCTCGCTTTCCTGCGCCAGCTCGCAGGCCTGTTCCAGCAAGTTAAGAATTTTTCGGGCGTCGCCGTCGGCAGCCTGGCACAGCGCCTTAGCGGCATTTTCCGGCAGGTTAATTTGCTTATCCTTGAGTACGCTGTCTTCTTCTAACGCGCGATACACCAGCGCATACAGGTCGCTTTCCTGCAATGCCTTTAACAGGTAAACCCGCGCCCGCGACAAAATCGCGTTATTAAGGGCAAAGGAGGGATTCTCCGTCGTCGCACCGACAAAGATAAAGGTGCCGTCCTCGATATGAGGCAAGAACGCGTCTTGCTGGGATTTATTGAAGCGATGTACTTCGTCGACAAACAACAGCGTTCTGCGCCCGCTGATGTTGAGCTGCTCCCTAGCCTTGTCGACCGCCTGGCGAATTTCCTTCACCCCGGAGGTCACCGCGGAGAGACGAATGAGTTCTACGTCGGCGTGATGCGCGATGATCTCAGCCAAGGTGGTTTTACCGACTCCCGGAGGACCCCATAGAATAAGGCTGTGACATCGCCCCGCCATGATAGCCTGGTATAACGGCATTTCCGGGCTCAGCAGGTGCTGCTGACCGACGTACTCGGGCAGCGATTTAGGCCGCATGCGAGCTGCAAGCGGGCGTACATCGGGAGCGAAATCGAGAGAAAAGTTAGTCACGTTGGCGCTGATCGTCTACGGCCACATCGGCCGGAATGGCAAATTCGAATTGCCCGTTGTCGATATCCAGGTTGACCCGCGCGTCGGCAAAGTCGAATTTAGATACCTGGCCGGATGCATCATATACCGCCAAGGCCTTAAAGCCACGGTCACCGGAGAATGCAAGTTCGAGTTTGACAACCTGGCTCTCGGTGCCTTCGTTAGGCGTGATCTGGTAGCTTTCGCCCTGTTTTATTACACTGTACTTTTGCCAGTTATCAGAATCGTTGGATGCCAGTAAAACAAACGGCGTGCTGTCTACCAGGCGCGCGCTGTCCATCACGGTAACCTGCTCGGCAAAACTGTCGAAATAATAACTGACGGTGCCGTTGGACACGAACAGGGTTTCTTCGGGACTCGCCTGTTGCCAGCGAATTTTACCGGGCCGCATTAATTGCAACCGTCCTTCGCTACGCTGGATTTCAGTGCCGTCTTCTGCACTGACGGCTTGCACAAATCCAGCATCAAATGTCGTGTAGCGGGCCAGTTCGGCCTGCAAATCTGACTTATCATCGGCACAGGCCAGAGCGCTGACCGACAATCCACATGCAACCAGGATTAACTTCATAAATTTCCTTTTAATTGTTGCCGTTATTGACCAAAACGTCACGGGAGCCGTTGTGGCCCGGCGCACTGACCAGGCCGGAGATTTCCATCTGTTCAACCAGTCGTGCGGCGCGGTTATAACCGACACGCAATTTGCGCTGAACGCTCGATACGGATACCCGCCCGGTTTCAAGCACAAAGGCGACGGCTTCGTCATAGAGCGGGTCTGACTCGCCGTCTTCCCCCTCACCCGCTTCACCTGGAAGCAGCATGTCTTCACTCGGTTCGCCGTTCAATATGTCTTCGACGTAATTTGGCTTGCCACGGGCTTTCCAGTCGTTAACCACGGCATGGACTTCATGATCATCGACGAACGCGCCGTGTACGCGGATCGGCACACTGGTTCCCGGCGGCAAATACAGCATGTCACCCATGCCCAACAGATGCTCGGCGCCCTGCTGATCCAAAATGGTACGCGAGTCGATTTTACTCGACACCTGGAACGCCATGCGGGTCGGAATGTTGGCCTTGATAAGGCCGGTGATCACGTCAACCGACGGTCTTTGCGTGGCGAGAATAAGGTGGATACCGGCGGCCCGCGCTTTTTGTGCGATACGGGCGATCAGTTCCTCGACCTTTTTACCGACAATCATCATCATGTCGGCGAACTCGTCGATCACCACGACAATACTAGGCAGTTTACCCAGTTCCGGCGCCTCTTCGCCCATCCCGTCTGTATCTTTCCAAATTGGATCACGGATCGGCTGGCCGGCCTCGATGGCATCAAGGACCTTTTGGTTGTAACCCTTCAGGTTACGCACACCGAGCGCTGACATCAGCTTGTAGCGGCGTTCCATTTCACCGACGCACCAGCGCAGCGCATTGGCCGCTTCCTTCATGTCCGTCACTACTTCACAAAGCAGGTGAGGAATGCCCTCATAGACAGACAGTTCTAGCATCTTGGGATCTATCATGATCATCCGCACGTCTTCCGGCGGCGACTTGTACAGCAAGCTTAATATCATGACATTAACGCCCACTGACTTACCGGAACCGGTGGTACCGGCAACCAGCAAATGCGGCATTTTACCGAGATCGGCTACCACCGGCTGACCGGCGATATCCTTGCCCAGCACCATGGTAAGCGGCGACGGGTTCTGTTCAAACTTAGGTGCACCGATCACTTCCGAGAGGCGAACGATTTCTCGATGCTTATTGGGTAACTCAAGACCGACGTAGGTCTTGCCGGGTATGACTTCGACCACCCGTACGCTGACCGCAGATAAAGAACGGGCCAAATCTTTCGCCAGGCTGCTGATTTTCGCAACCTTGACGCCGGGGGCCAGTTCGAGCTCAAAACGGGTCACCACGGGTCCGGGGTAAACACCGACCACGGCGGCTTGAACACCGAAATCAAGCAATTTAGTTTCAACCAGACGCGACACCGCCTCGAGTTCTTCTTCGGTAACCGGATTTTTCGCCTTGTCGGGTCTGTCCAGAAGATCCAATGACGGCAGAGGGTCCATCGGCGGCCTTTCTTCAAGCAAGGCTTCAAATTTTTCTTTCGCGCTAAGAGGCGGATTTTGAACCGCAGGCAATTTTGCCTTAGGCGCTTGCGTCTCATGAGAAAGCACGTGAGGTTCGTTTAACCTGGCTGCCGCGTGGACATTATCGAGTGTTTCCAGCGCCGATTCGGTGTCTATGGCATCATCGTCTATGGCGCTGAACGTCAAATCCTGATCGAGCATGGCGTCGAGTTCGTCAAAATGCGGGCGCCTTTCATCTATAGGTTCCTGCCCAAGAACGGCACCGGAAACGCCCTCGTCCGCTGTTTCTGGCGCAAACATATGTTCTGCAAGGGTACTGGATAACACCGGCTCGTTTGCTTCTTCTTGCAGGGCTTGTGCCGTGAAATCATCATCGAACGGCATTGCCGAGGGTTGCTGAACCGGCGTTATGGCGCTCTCTGCCGTTTGCGCTTTTTCAACTTTCTGCGCCTTAAATTGTTCAAACTTATTTCTCAACCATCGTGAGAGAAAGACTACCCGGCAACCAAGCCAGTCGACAAACTGCACCCAGGAAATGCCTGTGAGCAGCGTGAGGCCGGCAAAAAAGAAACAGAGCAACAAAATCGAGGTGCCGGTGAAATTGAATGCGGGCATCATGGCGCCGGCGATAACATCCCCTACCACCCCACCTGAAGAGAAATAATAAATGTCGTCGAAATTGATACTACTGATGGCACATGAAGAGGTAACAAAGAGTACCAAGCCGACAATTTTCAACGCCAGCGTTACATAATCGAGATGAAAAATTTTGTGGGGCTGTTTGAAAAGCAGGTAGCCGAACAGGCCTATGGCCACGGGAACAAGATAGGCAAGCCAGCCAAAGCTGAACAGTAGAATATCGGCCACCCAGGCCCCCGCCGTACCGGTAATATTTTTGACCTGCATAAATTCGCCGGTTTGAGACCAGGACGGATCTTCCGGGTGAAAACTCCCCACTGCGCATAAAACAAAGATGGCCGCTGCGGCACAGATGATTAAACCTGTTTCGAGTAGCCTCTGTACACCATTCAGGCGCATAATTCCCTATTCCTCTTTATAATTCTTGTATGCGTAAACGCCGACCCTTACCTTACCAAGAAATCCGCTCCGGTGCATCGGGTTTTACGACACCTGGGGGCGAATTATAATACTCTCCTCCCCTTTCACCTCTTCCATAACGACATAGGTGCGACTTTCACTGACATTAGGGAGCTTGAGAAGGATATCGCCAAGCACGGCACGATATTCCGACATATCCGTAACCCGGGTTTTGAGCAGGAAATCGAAATTACCCGACACCAGATGGCACTCAATAATTTCTTCATGCTGTTTGACCGCTCTGTTGAATTCGTTAAAAACGTCCGGTGAAGTCTTGGTAATGGTAATTTCTACATAAACCAACAGCGCCTGACCGAGCTTAGCAGGATCCACTATCGCCTTGTACCCCTTAATGTAACCTTCCCTTTCAAGCTTTTTAACACGTTCCAAACAAGGTGTTGCACTCAAACCTATACGTCTGGCGAGCTCTACATTGGAAATTCGGCCATCTTTTTGTAATTCGACTAAAATTTTACGATCGATGCGATCAAGCTGCTGGTACATGGAGTTTACAGAGCAATCAACTGGAATTTGAAATATATTAGTGTTTATGACTGTTAAAGTAAATTAAAAAGGTAGGACACACTAGTTAAGCATAAATATAATAGTGAAAAATTTTACCTGTTCAACAAAGGTGTATAACTATGATTATCGGTGTACCTAAAGAGATTAAAAACCACGAATACCGCGTAGGTATGGTGCCAGCGAGTGTTCGTGAGCTTATCAATCACGGTCACAAAGTGTTTGTCGAAACCAATGCCGGTATCGGTATCGGC
>JBNKEN010000023.1:0-13382 GCA_050288805.1 Pseudoalteromonas sp. | reverse complement strand
ACCAGATCCATGTCGATGCCTTCTATCGGCTTGAGCAGGGGCGCGGCGACATTCCGCTGACCTACTTTGAATACGGTACCCTAGGGGCGCTCGCTATTTTTGAACGCTTCGACGTGGACTATGTACTGCTCGAAGTGGGCCTCGGCGGGCGTTTTGACGCAACCAATATAGTGACGCCGATCGCCTCGGTGATAACCACCATAGATCTGGATCACAAGGAATACCTGGGCGATACCCGGGAATTGGTCGGCTATGATAAGGCGGGTATCTTCAGGACAAATACGCCGGCCATCGTCGGCGATCTCAATATTCCCCATACCGTTACCGACTACGGCACTGAAATAAACGCCAATATGTTGCTAAGCGGGCGGGACTTTCGTTTTTCCGAAAATGACGAAGCATTTAGCTGGCAGTTCGGCGAGACCGAATACCGTTTTGCCAAGCCGGCGATTCCCGCACAGAACGTTGCCACCGCGCTGACTACCTTGGCGGCCTTGGCGCTGTTGCCGCCCTATGAGGTGATAGCAGAGCGCTTAAATACGCTGCAGGTGCCGGGGCGCTGGCAGCGACTCAGTGAGTCACCTCTGGTCTATACCGATGTAGCCCACAATCCGGAATCGGCCCGTTATCTGGCCAAGCGTCTCGGTGAACAAAAAAGGCAAGGGCGGCAAATCCATGCCCTGGTAGGGATGCTGGCCGATAAAGACAAGCAGGGGGCGCTCGGTGCGCTTAACGAGGTGGTAGACCAGTGGCATGTTGCCGGGCTCGATGTATTTCGCGGTGAGTCGGCAGATAAGCTCGCTGAAGATCTCCGCTGCGTATCCGGGCAAGACTGGCCGCAATACCCGGGGGTAAAGCAGGCCTTGGATAAAATTTTACCGCTCATCGGCGATGAGGCCCTTTTGATCGTGTTCGGTTCGTTTTACACTGTAGCGGACGCAATCAACTATTGGCAGTGCGAAAGGGGAGAGCAGTGAATTCAGCGTTTATCAATAGGTTAGTGGGTACTACCATCGTCGTGGTAGCGGCCATCGTGTTTATACCTAATATACTGGATGGTGAGAAGATCCAATACAAAGAGGGATTTAAAGCCATCCCCGAACGCCCTGAATTCAAGTCTATCGACCTGCAGGCCGAATTGCAGGAGCAGCTGGACGAGGCGCCGATGGCTCCTCGTCGTGTGCCCGAAGAAATAGTCCCCGACGATGCGACGGTCGAAGCCGGCGAGGAGAGTACGCAGGAACAAACAACCTATGCCGAACCTCAGGTGCAGATCAAGGAACGTGCACCGGAGGAAAACCTGAGCCAGATGGCGTATGTGATCCAACTGGGCAGTTTTTCCCACCGCCCGAACGTGGAATCCCTGGTGAAAAAGCTGCAATCCAAGGGGTTTAAAACCTTTACCCGCCCGGTAAAAACCCCTAACGGTGAACTCACCAAGGTGTTTGTCGGCCCGAGCTTGAATCGTGCCGAACTTGAAAAGCAATTGCCTGAATTGAAAGAACTAACTAAGCTTCGGGGCAAGTTGACCGAGTTCGAGATCGCAAAATGATCTGGTATTTGCCCCCTCGCTCTTATAGAATGCGCGCGGAATTAACGACGAATGGTTGATATGATCTGGGTTGATTACGCCATCCTTGGCATTATTGCACTCTCCACCCTCATCGGCTTGGTACGGGGCTTTGTGAAAGAAGCGATGTCTTTGGCTGTGTGGATAGGTGCCTTTTTCATCTCCAGCTTGTTCTATCAGTATTTAGCTTCCTTCCTGACCAATATTTCAGAACCCCTTTTAAGAAATGCTGCGGCCGTTGCCATATTGTTTTTCTCAACGCTGCTGTTGGGGGGATTGCTAAACTATATTCTCGGTGAACTGGTTGCCCGAACCGGTTTATCGGGCACGGACCGGATATTCGGTTTAGTGTTCGGTGCGCTCAGAGGCGTACTGGTCGTTAGTGCTGTACTTTTCTTTCTCGATGCTTTCACCGGTGCGCCTAATACGCAGTGGTGGGGCAGTTCTAATTTGATCCCTGAATTTGGCTTTGTTATTGAGTGGTTTTTTGACTATCTGCAAAATAACTCCAGCTTTTTAAATTCAGTAACCCGTTAATCGGCGAGGAAATTTTCATGTGTGGTATCGTTGGTATAGTCGGCACATCGCCTGTCAATCAGGCGCTTTATGACGGCTTGACCGTTTTGCAACATCGTGGCCAAGATGCCGCGGGTATCATTACCCTGGACAACAACACCTTTAACTTGCGTAAGGCTAACGGTCTGGTCAAAGACGTGTTCCATACCCGTCATATGAAGCGACTGACCGGCAATATCGGCTTGGGACACGTACGTTACCCGACGGCCGGTTCATCAAGCTCTGCGGAAGCGCAACCTTTTTACGTTAACTCGCCTTACGGTATTGCGCTGGCGCACAACGGTAACCTGACCAATGCCGATGAGCTGAAACAGATGCTGTTTTCAGAGGCGCGCCGTCACGTAAATACCACGTCCGATTCGGAAGTGCTGCTGAACGTGTTGGCTCATGAGTTTGCCAAAAGTAACAAGCTGCAACTGACCCCAGAAGATATCTTTGCCGCGATCGCCGAGGTGAATAACAAGGCGATCGGTGGTTACGCCACGATCGCTATGATCATCGGGCATGGTATCGTTGCTTTCCGCGACCCGAACGGTATTCGCCCGCTGGTATTTGGCAAGCGAGAGAGCGAAGGCGGAACCGAATACATGTTCGCTTCCGAAAGTGTTGCGTTGGATGCCGACGGCTTCGAGTTTATCCGTGACGTTGCGCCCGGTGAAGCGATTTACGTAACCGAAGACGGCCAGCTGTTCTCGCAATTGTGCGCAGAAAAGGCCACTTATTCGCCCTGTATCTTCGAGTTTGTTTATTTTGCGCGTCCAGATTCCACCATCGACCGCATGTCTGTATATGCAGCGCGTGTCAACATGGGTACCAAGTTGGGTGAAAAGATCGCCCGTGAGTGGGCGGATAAGGAAATCGACGTGATCATTCCGATCCCTGAAACATCCTGCGATATTGCCCTTGAAATGGCGTCTGTTATGAACCTGCCGTATCGTCAGGGTTTTGTGAAGAACCGTTATATCGGCCGAACCTTCATCATGCCGGGACAGGAGATGCGGAAGAAGTCGGTACGTCGTAAGCTCAATGCCATCGGCCGCGAGTTCAAGGGTAAAAACGTATTGTTGGTTGATGACAGTATCGTGCGTGGTACCACGTCAGCGCAGATCGTTGAAATGGCCCGCGAGGCAGGTGCAAAGAACGTTTACTTCGCGTCGGCGGCCCCGGAAATCCGTTTCCCTAACGTATACGGTATCGATATGCCGTCAGCGGCAGAACTCATTGCCCACGGCCGTGAAGTCGAAGACATCAACGCATCGATTGGCGCAGATGGTTTGATCTATCAATCACTGGAAGATTTGATCGCCGCCGTATCTCAGGAAAATCCTGAAATCACTCGATTTGAGACCTCGGTATTCGATGGTCATTACATCACGGGTGACATCAATCAGGATTACTTGAACCGTATCGACAAACAGCGTAATGATGCTGCTAAGTCGGGTCGTGAACAGGCCATGTCTTCTGATTTGGCGCTTCATAACGAAGATGCCGATTCCGAAGAATAAGCACTACGCTATGCGAATAAAAAAGGAGCCATTGGCTCCTTTTTTATTTGTTCAATGTCTTTTCATTTCCCGGCATTGTTTGATTTTTTTCATTATCGGGTTTAAAAAGCACTCCGATTTTCAATCATTAATTGAACACCGGTGAAACGATGCCGTTGGTCCATAAAATGGCGGTGGCCGCGAGTATAATAACCAGCAGTACCAATCCGCATGTCACCACCGAACTTGCGTAGATGAAGCCTCGCTCTTCGGGAATATGCATCAGGATAGGCACGCCGGTGTAAAGCAAGTACACAGAATAGGCCACGGCGACAATACCGACGCTGACGATAACCCAAAGTTCCGGATAGAAGGCGGCGAATGCCGACATAAACACCGGAGTTGAGGTATAGGCTGCAAGCTCGAGAGTTTGTGTGAAGGAAGGAGCCGCACCGAAGGTGACCGCCATCCATTTGGCCAGATAGGCAAGGCCGAAAACACCCGCGATCAGGGCCACATACATGGCGCCGCCTATCATCAGGGCGCTGTTTGGCGTAAGAAATACGCGATCACCCGCGCCGATACTCCAGCCGAGATGAACGGATGAATAATACCCCATGATCGCCGGGATCAAGGCAACCAGCAGAATATGTGACAGGCTGTAGATCAAGTTTTCATGCCGATTATCGATGGTTTGCCATTCTTCAACCGGATGGGCGTATAAGCCCCATAGATGGTTCAATATCATAGTGTGCCCCTTAAAAAAAAAGTGTTATGACTGCTTTATTTATAAACAGTTGTCTTATTATGTATCGTTGAGGTTATTTTTTTTGTCAAGTTTGTGACTTGCGCCAGGATGGCGGGCTCAGCAATGACCGACGCGTTAAAGCTGTGATAAAATAGCGCGGAATTTGTTACTTGCTTTGACTAAGCCATGCTTGAAAAATACGCCGAACTGTTAGCCCCCATCAATCGTTTTCTTTTATGCCAAACCCCGGACAGTTGGATCCACGAGGCAACAAAGCCGGAAAATCTGCCTGTGGTGCTTACCGATCACCTGATCTGTGAGCTAAAGGCGGCGCAAAGCGCCATGTTGTTGATACGTAAATACGCCGTGGATTCACAAAGCGGCGACGCTTTGTTGGCCTGGCTTAAGCCCTATGAGGACTTTACCTACCGTCAGTTGGGCGATTGGCGCGAGCTGGCCCAGCAAAATAAACTTAATAAATCGATGATCCCCAAGTCAGATACCCCCTACGGGCAAGAGCTGATCGACAAAATGGTGATATTGATAAAAGAAGAGTTACACCATTTTTATCAGGTGCTGGAAATCATGGAAGAAACCGGTATCGCGTACGACAAGATCACCTCAAGCCGTTACGCCAGAGGACTGTTTCGCGAGGTGCGTACCCATGAACCGGCGACCCTGGTAGACAAGCTGATTTGCGGAGCCTTTATCGAAGCGCGTTCCTGTGAGCGTTTTGCTCGTCTGGCGCCGCATGTGGATAAGCGCCTGGGAGATTTCTACGTGTCGCTATTGCGCTCGGAGGCGCGGCATTATCAAGACTACCTGACGCTGGCGGAAGAAATTGCCGGAGAGGACATCAGTGCTCGGGTGGCTCACTTTGCCGAGATTGAGGCTGAGTTGGTTTCATCACCGGATGAGGATTTTAAATTCCACAGCGGTGCGCCGATGATGAAGGCGAATTAAATATTCCGGAGAAAGGGGGATTATTCTGCCCGTTCACCGGAATAATTTAGCGGCAATCAGGCATTTTTTCACCGATGGAACCCGTCATTACCCGTTTATTCGGCAAAAGGACGAGTCAGCAGGCGCTGGCCATCGGGCGTCACTTCGAGCATGGAACCTTGCGTATACCAGTCACCGAGCACGGTGCGTTTAAGCTGCTTATCGTCAACCTGATAGGTATGTGTGCCAGGCCTGTGAGTGTGACCGTGGATCATATGACCGACGCCGTGACGGGCGAAGGTTTCCAGCACCGCTTCTTCGGTCACGTCCAGGATTTCCAGCGGCTTGCCGGCCTGGCTGAGTTTGCTCTTTTCCCTGGCCTTGCGCGCTACGTTTCGGCGATACCAAAGCGGCATGGTAAGCATTAGCCTCGGCCACCACCAACCGCGGCTTTTTTTCCTGAACTTCTGGTATTCGATGTCTTGTGTACACATTTCATCGCCATGCAGCAGCAGGGTGGGAGTGCCGTAGAGATCGATCACCGTCTGCTCGGGCAACAGGGTCATACCTGCATGTTCCGCATAGCGTTTTCCGAGCAAAAAATCCCGGTTGCCATGAATAAAGTAGACCGGGATGCCTGCTTCGCTGAGGCCCTTCAGGCCGCGGGCAACCTGTTCCGACAACTCAGTGACATAGTCGTCACCGACCCACACCTCGAAGAAATCACCCAAGATATAGAGCGCGTCGGCATTGTGCAGGCCGGCGATAAAGTCGAAAAATGCCCGACTGATGTCGGGGCGCGACTCGGTCAGGTGCAGATCCGAAATAAAATACGTTTTTTTCATAGGGAATAAACAAGTCCGGCGCAACTGGGTGCGCCGGTTAAATGCCGATCACTCGGTAACCGTGACCTTTTCGATGATGACGTCTTCAAGCGGAACGTCCTGGTGGAAACCGGCGTTGCCCGTAGCGACACCCTTGATTTTTTCAACTACATCCATTCCCTCGACAACTTCGCCGAACACGCAATAACCCCAACCCTGAGAAGTTTCGCTGGTGAAATCCAGGAAGGTGTTGTTGTTGACGTTGATAAAGAATTGCGCAGTGGCTGAATGGGGATCCGGCGTGCGGGCCATGGCAAGGGTGCCTACCTTGTTCGACAGGCCGTTGTTGGCTTCGTTTTTAATCGGATCCTGAACTGATTTTTGTTCCATACCCGGCTTGAAACCGCCGCCCTGAACCATAAAGCCGTCGATCACACGGTGAAAAATGGTGCCGTCGTAAAAACCGGATTTGGCATACTTGAGAAAGTTATCCACGGTAATTGGCGCCTTTTCGGCATTCAGTTGGATATGGATGTCACCATGATTTGTATGTAAAACGACCATTGAGGTTCCTAACTAATTGAATTGTATCAACGCTATTTTATAGCAGGGAAGGCAAATAGACAAAGGCGAAGGGCATCTTTGCGGCAAAAGTGAAAAAATACCCGAATCGGGTTGGGCGGGCCAGCCGATTGTGGTACAGCGGCGTCCCTGATGATACTATAACGCCCAGAATCGTTTTAATTTTCAGGACAGACAATTAATGTTGCAGATATACAACACGCTTACTCGTCAAAAAGAAGAATTCAAACCCCTGGTCGACGGCAAGGTCGGCATGTATGTGTGTGGTATTACAATTTATGATTTCTGCCATGTCGGTCATGCGCGCACCTATGTGTCATTCGACGTAATGAACCGCTACCTGCGTTTCCTTGGCTATGATGTCACCTATGTACGCAACATTACCGATGTCGACGACAAGATCATCAAGCGCGCGGCAGAGAACAACGAAGAGATCGGTGCACTGACCCTGCGAATGACCGACGCGATGCACGACGATTTCGAGGCGCTCAACATGTTGCCTGCAGATATCGAGCCCACCGTCACCGGTCATATGGATGAGATCATCGTGATGATCGGGCGGCTGGTCGAAAAAGGCCATGCCTATGTCGCCGACAGCGGTGACGTGCTGTTCGACGTATCGACCTTCAACGAGTACGGCGCGTTGTCGCAGCAGGACTTGGAAATGCTGCAGGCGGGTGCCCGCGTTGAAGTCGCCGCAGGCAAGGACGACCCGCTTGACTTCGTGCTATGGAAAAAAGCCAAGCCGGGCGAGCCCAGCTGGTCGTCTCCTTGGGGTGAAGGGCGTCCGGGCTGGCACATCGAGTGTTCCGCCATGAGCAACAAGCACCTCGGCGAGTATTTCGATATTCACGGCGGCGGTTCGGATCTTCAGTTCCCGCACCACGAGAACGAAATTGCACAATCCTGCTGCGCCAATCACGGCAAGTATGTAAAGACCTGGATCCATACCGGCATGGTGCAGGTTAACAAGGAAAAAATGTCCAAGTCTCTCGGTAACTTCTTTACGGTAAAAGAAGTGCTCAAGCAGTACGACCGCGAGACGGTGCGTTACTTCCTGATCAACGGCCACTACCGCAGCCAGCTCAACTATTCGCAAGAGAACCTGGATCAGGCGCGTTCTTCGCTGGAGCGGATCTACACCGCGCTGCGTGGCGTTGAGCCGGTGAAGGTTGAATTAAAAGGCAATGCCTATGTGGAACGCTTCCAACAGGCAATGAACGACGACTTCAATACCCCCGAAGCGCTGCCGGTCATTTTCGAATTGGCGAAGGAAGTGAACCGCTTAAAGGACAGCGACGCCAAGGCGGCGGGTGAGCATGCCTTCATCCTGAAATCGATTGCCGAAGTTCTGGGGATTGCGCAGCAGGAACCGGAAGCCTTCCTGCACGGCGAACAGGATGCCGACGAAGTGGCCGAAATCGAAGCCCTGATCGCACAGCGTAACCAGGCTCGTGCCGACAAGAATTGGGCGCTGGCCGATGAGGCGCGCGACAAGTTAACCGCCATGGGCGTGGTGCTTGAAGACAGCGCCGGCAAAACGACCTGGCGTAAGGCCTGAGTTCAGGCGAATACACATTCAGATGGGCATTAATGGGTATTCGCAGACGATTTCCCTGCCGTGATAACAAGGCACGGCACGCATAAAAAAAGCAGCCAACGGCTGCTTTTTTTATTGTTCGAGAAAGCTATCAACTGTGATACTTTTCACACGCTTCCAAGGTGTTTTCAATCAGGCTGGCGACCGTCATCGGGCCGACACCGCCGGGAACCGGCGTGATGAAACTGGCTTTTTGCGCAGCCACACCGTATTCAACATCGCCCACCAGTTTACCGTCGTCCAGACGATTGATGCCCACATCGATCACCAGGGCGCCTTCTTTGACCCAGTCACCGGGAATGAATTCAGGTTTGCCCACGGCAACCACTAACAGATCCGCGCGGCGGACATGGGTTTCAAGATCTTGGGTGAACTTATGGCACACGGTCGTGGTGCAACCTGCGAGCAGAAGTTCCAACGCCATCGGACGGCCGACGATATTCGACGCGCCGACCACCACCGCATGCATGCCCTTGTATCTTACGCCGGTGGAATCAAGCAGGGTGATGATCCCTTTCGGCGTACAGGGGCGCAGTGCCGGCATACGTTGGGCCAGGCGACCGATATTATACGGATGGAAACCGTCGACGTCTTTCAGCGGGGTGATGCGTTCCAGAATTTTCTCGGCGTTCAGGCCTTGCGGCAACGGAAGCTGTACCAGGATACCGTCTACTTCTTTGTCTTCATTAAGCTGATCGATAAGGTTCAGTAATTGCTCTTCGTTGGTGTCTTCCGGCAAATCGTACGATTTCGAAACGAAGCCTACTTCTTCACAGGCTTTGCGTTTTGAGCCGACATAAACCTGGCTTGCCGGATCCTGACCGACCAGAACTACGGCGAGACCGGGGGCTCTCAACCCTTGTTCGAGACGCTCTGACACGCGCTGTGCCACGGCACTGCGTACTTGTTTAGCGATTGCTTTTCCATCTATGATGTTTGCCGTCATGGGTGACCTTTTGGGATAGTTATCTTGAAACGAATACTTTTAAACCGGCCGACGTATTTGTAATCCGCTTGTGCTTCGATCCCTGTGACAAAACGCATGTAAACGGCGGTCGGATTTTGTGCCGCATATTTTCGCAGAAAAGCACCGCTGCGCCAAGTTAGGAGGGCAAAGAGGGACTTGGTTTTTTTCATTTTTGGTTATTTTTTTGCTTCATTTCACAATATTTAATCTAAATGAGGTAAAAGTGAGCAGTTGAACGGCCTGAGTTAAAAAAATGTTTGACCTGTCAAAGCCAAATTACTATTATGCACCCCGTTGTCAGCGAGGGGCTGATGACAACTCAGGAAGCGGCGATTAGCGCAGTTTGGTAGCGCACTTGGTTTGGGTCCAAGGGGTCGCAGGTTCAAATCCTGCATCGCCGACCATCTCTTTTTTGGTTCCTGAGCGCGCAACGGAGTTTTCGTGCACCGCGCCCGTAGCTCAGTCGGATAGAGCAACGGCCTTCTAAGCCGTCGGTCGAAGGTTCGAATCCTTCCGGGTGCGCCATTTTATTGCGGCGGCTGTAGCTCAGTTGGTAGAGCCCTGGATTGTGATTCCGGTTGTCGTGGGTTCAAGTCCCATCAGTCGCCCCATCTTCCTCTCAAAAATCTAGTCGGCGATTAGCGCAGTTTGGTAGCGCACTTGGTTTGGGTCCAAGGGGTCGCAGGTTCAAATCCTGCATCGCCGACCATCTTTTCTCTCCTAAATTTCCTTTTCGGGCATTATTTAACACAGCTCCACAGCAGCATTGCCATTACACTTAGTTTTCTTTTTCCTTGTCTTATAATTCGGCGTTGCTATTTGCAGTTTAACGTGTCGATTCAGCTGAACGTTCGTCTTTGTTTTGCGCACTGTTTTTGAGCCTGAGCCCGCATTTTTACTCACTTTTCCTACATATTGACAAATTATTCCCCCTCGCTCTCGACTCCTGTGTTTATTAGGTTATAATGCCGCGTCTATTGTTTAACTAAGTGCCCCTGGGGCAGAGCAGACAAGGGATAGTTCAAAGATAGAAGGGTGATGCAAGCTGCTGATATCCAGTCTCGTTTTGAGAATTCGGCTTACATCAAACCACTCGAACACCTTGACTGTAAGGAAGGCGCATCGCCGCCAAAATTGAAGATTGAGGTAAATCATGCAAGTTTCTGTTGAGACGACTCAAGGCCTGGAGCGCCGTCTGACTATCACAGTACCTTCTGAGAAGGTAGAAACCGAAGTTAAGAAACGCTTACAACAACTGTCTAAAACTCAGCGTATCGACGGTTTCCGTCCTGGTAAAGTACCAGTGTCTATCATCACTAAGCGTTTCGGTCCTGCAGTACGTCAGGAAGTGGCCGGTGATCTGATGCAGCGCAACTATATCGAAGCGATCGTTTCAGAAAAAATCAATCCAGCCGGTGCACCTACCTTTGCTCCTAAGTCTCTGGAAGAAGGCAAAGACCTGGAATTCGTTGCAACTTTCGAAGTATTCCCGGAAGTTGAAGTGCAAGGTCTGGACAAGATCAAAATTGAAAAGCCGGTTGTTGAAGTAACCGACGCCGATCTGGACAACATGCTGGAAACGCTGCGTAAGCAACACGCGACTTGGAAAGAGTCTGACGCTGCTGCCGGTGAAAAAGACCGCGTAACTATCGACTTCGTTGGTACTATCGACGGTGAAGAATTTGAAGGTGGCAAGGCCGAAGGCTTCCCGTTGGAACTGGGCCAGGGTCGTATGATCCCAGGCTTCGAAGACGGCATTGCTGGCAAGAAAGCCGGTGAAGAAGTTGTTGCCGACGTAACCTTCCCTGAAGAGTATCACGCTGAAAACCTGAAGGGTAAAGCGGCTCAGTTCACTATCACGGTGAAGAAAGTTGAAGTTCAGGAACTGCCTGAGCTGAACGACGAGTTCGTAACCCTGTTCGGTATCACCGAAGGCGGCGTTGACGCACTGAAAGAAGAAGTGAAGAAAAACATGTCTCGCGAGCTGAACCAGGCCGTTAAAGCCAAGGTGAAAGAGCAAGCGATCGAAGGTCTGTTGGCAAACAACGAGATCGACGTACCTAAGTCACTGATCGATCAAGAAATCGACGCACTGCGTCAGCAAGCGGCTCAACGTTTCGGCGGCAACGCGCAAAACATGCCTCAGCTGCCAGCTGAACTGTTCCAGGATCAAGCGGTTAAGCGCGTGAAAACTGGCCTGCTGTTGGGTGAAGTGATCAAGGCCGGTGAAATCAAGGCCGATGAAGCCAAGGTTATCGAGCTGATCGAAACCGTTGCTTCAGCCTACGAAGATCCAAGCGAAGTAGTTGAATACTACAAAGCGAACGAACAGCTGATGCAGCAGATGCGTAACGTTGCGCTGGAAGAGCAAGCGGTTGAAGCTATCCTTGAGAAAGCCGACGTGACCGACGTTGCTAAAGCGTTTGACGACATCATGAATCCGCAGGCTGCTCAGTAAGTCATTGACTTAAGTCTTTTCGGACGTTTAAATGGCTCGACTCGCTCTGCTTAGGCAGTGTGACCGGGCCTTTTTAGTTTTAATGGCATCGCAAATCGTCTATCCTCAAAGCACAAGCCCGCAGTGGTAATATTGGTTTGCACGCATCAAGCGCATAAGGAATGTAACAACAATGAACAACGGTATGACTGATCCGCTTAACGCGTTGGTCCCTATGGTGGTCGAGCAGACCGCAAAGGGTGAGCGCTCATACGACATTTATTCTCGCCTGTTGAAGGAACGCGTGATTTTTTTGACCGGTCAGGTGGAAGATCACATGGCCAACCTGATCGTGGCCCAGCTTTTGTTTTTGGAATCAGAAAGTCCCGAAAAAGACATTTTCCTTTATATCAACTCGCCGGGCGGCTCTGTGACCGCAGGCATGTCGATTTACGACACCATGAATTTCATTAAGCCCGATGTCAGCACCGTGTGCGTAGGCCAGGCGGCCAGCATGGGGGCGTTTTTGTTGTCGGGTGGCGCCAAGGGCAAACGTCATTGTCTGCCAAATTCACGCGTGATGATCCATCAGCCGTTGGGTGGTTTCCAGGGCCAGGCGTCCGATTTTGAAATTCATGCCCGCGAAATCCTGTCTATTAAAGACAAGCTGAATCGCTTGCTGGCGGAACACACGGGCCAGCCGCTGGATGTGATTGCCCGCGATACCGACAGGGATAACTTTATGAACGCCCAGGATGCAGTAGAGTACGGTCTGGTCGATTCGGTGTTTGAACGCCGTTAAGCGAGTTATTCGCTGAAGCACCAACTGGCCGTTGTTTGCCCGAGGCGGCAGCGGCAAAAGTTTGGTATATTTGTTAAGAAGTCTATTAGCTGTTATTACTAATGACAGGCTAGGTTAATAATGAGGTAGCTGGATGTCCGACACTCCAACAGACGGCGATAAAAGTAGCAAATTATTGTATTGCTCGTTTTGCGGCAAAAGTCAGCACGAAGTACGCAAGTTAATTGCAGGGCCTTCCGTCTATATATGCGATGAATGCGTTGAGCTTTGCAACGACATCATTCGTGAAGAAATCAAAGATATTGCACCTAAGGCTGGTGCATCAGATAAGCTTCCGACACCAAAAGAGATCCGCACGCACCTGGATGATTATGTTATCGGGCAGGAACATGCGAAAAAGGTGCTGTCGGTTGCGGTATACAACCACTACAAGCGTCTTCGCAACCAAGACTCTACCAACGGCGTAGAGCTGGGTAAAAGTAACATTTTGCTGATCGGTCCGACCGGTAGCGGTAAGACCCTGCTGGCCGAAACCATGGCCCGTCTGCTGGATGTGCCCTTTACCATGGCCGACGCTACCACCCTGACGGAAGCGGGTTATGTCGGTGAAGATGTTGAGAACATCATTCAAAAGCTGCTGCAGAAGTGCGACTACGATGTAGAAAAAGCCCAGCGCGGTATCGTCTATATCGATGAAATCGACAAGATCTCTCGCAAGTCGGATAACCCCTCTATAACTCGGGATGTGTCAGGTGAGGGTGTTCAGCAGGCTCTGTTGAAGCTCATAGAAGGCACTATCGCTTCAGTGCCCCCACAAGGTGGACGAAAGCATCCGCAACAGGAGTTTCTG
>JBNKEN010000022.1:0-7262 GCA_050288805.1 Pseudoalteromonas sp. | reverse complement strand
GCCAGTAATGATTGCGATGCACCGGCGCATCTAGCGAAAGCAACAAGCCTGTTTTATTGAGTTTAGAAGGGAGTTGCAGCACCCCCTGCCAGTCCAGCGTTCCTCGCTGCTGTATTTGCGCAATGGCATCAAGCCTGTTTTGCTTGGCGTTTGCCCGTTCAAGTTGCCAATAAGCCAATCTAAAACAAATACCTATAGCAACTAAAAGCAGAACTGCAGCGAGAACTGAACTAAGCTTAGGCTTTAATTGACTGCTTATTTGCATAAAGGACGACTCAGGTGTTAGTAAAACTAATTATTATTTTTTTGCTCGGATTCGTAATTTTTAATCTGTTCAGGGCCCTGTTTATGATGATGAAAGATGATCAGTCGGGGCGCCCGATGTCATATTATCTCGGGCGCCGACTGTTCCTTTCGATATTAATATTGTTGCTGATACTGCTGGCCATCAAGCTTGGCTTAATTACCCCCCACAGCTCTCCTATAGCTACAACACATAAACAAATACAAACAGACACAACCACACCACATCCACGAAGTGCCAGTACCAGGATGCAGCCTGAAACGCAAAGTGCTTTTGGGTCGTAAAGTGCCCCATTAACACGCGAATAAAGACCACCGTCAGTATGATGGCGCCAAGGGTTACATGCATACCGTGAAACCCGGTCAACATGAAGAAGGTATTGCCATATACCCCGGAGTCGAGCCGCAGACCCAGATCCTGGTAGGCATGCATGTATTCCTCAACCTGCAGGGTAAGGAAGCAGATACCCAGCAGTATGGTTAACGCCATAAACAGCTTCACCTGGTTCCGCTTTCCCTGTTCCAGTCCGACATGGGCAAAGTGAATGGTCACGGAAGACGTCAACAGGATAATGGTATTGATAAGCGGCAGGCCCTGCCAGCCCATGGCTTGCGTGGTCTCTCCGGAAGGGGTAGAAAGTAAAGGCCAGATAGCCTCAAAGCCGGGCCAAAGCACCTCGTTGGTCATGGCATTGTTGCTGGCGCCCCCCAACCAGGGAACCGCAATCATCCGCGCGTAAAACAGCGCGCCGAAGAAAGCGGCGAAAAACATCACCTCGGAAAAAATAAACCAGCTCATTCCCTGGCGGAACGAACGGTCCATTTGCGCCGAATAAAGGCCTTGATGCGATTCGGCGATCACGTTACGAAACCAGTTGAACAACATGAACAACAGGATCGCTATGCCACCGAACAGAACATAGACACCGAATCCGCCTTCCGACTTGCTGTCCATGACAGTGTGTCCCGCACCGAACGCCACTAAGAACAAAGCGACGGCCCCGACTATCGGCCATGGGCTTTGCGCCGGAACGTAATATTTCTGATATTCTTGATTCATTGTACTCACTCCTTTTTTGCTATCAGCACACAACCCGCTATTCGCTGGTTTGGTTCGCGGCAAGCTGCTCGCCGATATCAAAGACGGTATAAGACAAAGTTAGCTCTTCTATTTCAGGAGGTAACGCCGGATCGACATAAAACATCAGTGTGAATTCCTGTTCCTGACCGGCGCTGAACGCCTGCTGGTCGAAACAGAAACAGGCCAATTTATGCAGATACTTCGCGGCCCTGCCCGGTGAAACCGAGGGGACTGCTTGCATCACTTTATCTTGCTGGGTTAAATTTTTGGCCCGAAAGCGAACTTCTCTCATCGCTCCCGGTTGTACCGAGACCTGGGTCTCTTCTGATATCACGGTAAAGGGCGCTCCCGATTGAGCATGGGTGGTAAAACTCACGTCCACCGTCCGCTGGCTATCTACCTTTTCGCTCAGCTGCGCCCTTTCCAAAGAAGGTTTCCCGTTTAATCCGGTCACGTCACAAAAGACGTCATAGAGAGGCACCAATGCGAAAGCGAAAGCAAACATAGCCAGGCAGATAATCACTAATCGCTTTAGCAGAGGTGCATGGTTCATTACTTGATCTCCGGCGGAGTCTCAAAGGTATGGTAAGGCGCCGGAGAAGGCACCTCCCACTCGAGACCTTCGGCACCTTCCCAAACCCTTGCCGGCACCTTTTCGCCGCCTTTAGCGCATTTGTATACCACGGCCACAAACAGCAATTGCGATAAACCGAAGGCAAAACCACCGATGCTGATAATGGCATTGAAATCGGCAAACTGCAGCGCGTAGTCGGGGATCCGGCGCGGCATACCCGCCAGGCCGACAAAGTGCATGGGGAAGAACAGCACGTTGACGCTGACCAAGGAAAGCCAGAAATGCCATTTCGCCAGCGTGATGTCGTACATATTGCCGCTCCATTTCGGCAACCAGTAATACACCGCAGCCATGATGGAGAAGATAGCCCCCGTCACCAACACATAATGGAAATGGGCAACCACGAAATAGGTATCATGATATTGAAAATCCACCGGGGTGATCGCCAGCATCAGCCCTGAGAAGCCCCCCAGGGTAAAGAGCACGATGAATGCGATAGCAAACAGCATCGGCACCTCGAAACTGATGGCACCTCGCCACATGGTCGCCACCCAGTTGAAAACCTTGACGCCCGTCGGCACAGAAATCAGCATGGTGGCGTACATAAAGAAGAGCTCGCCTGCAAGCGGCATCCCGGTCGTGAACATATGGTGAGCCCATACGATAAACGACAGCAAGGCGATGGACGCGGTTGCATAGACCATGGATGAATAGCCGAACAGCTTCTTGCGCGAAAAGGTCGGCACTATGGTGGAGATGATGCCGAACGCGGGCAGAATCATGATGTATACCTCGGGGTGACCGAAGAACCAGAAAATATGCTGGAACATTACAGGGTCGCCGCCCCCGGCTGCGTTGAAAAAGCTGGTGCCGAAAAATTTGTCGGTCAGTACCATGGTCACTGCTCCGGCCAACACCGGCATAACCGCTATCAGCAGGAACGCGGTGATAAGCCAGGTCCAGACAAACAGGGGCAGCTTCATCCAGGTCATCCCCGGCGCCCGCAGGTTGAAGATGGTGACGATTATATTGATCGCGCCCATGATAGAACTCGCGCCCATGATGTGAACGGCAAATACGAAAAGAGCCGTGTTATCGTTACTGTATGTTGTCGACAGGGGCGCATAAAAGGTCCAACCGAATGCGGGGCCGCCGCCTTCCATAAACAACGACGTCAACAGGATCAAAAAGGCAAACGGCAGGATCCAGAAGCTCCAGTTGTTCATCCGCGGCAATGCCATGTCGGGTGCGCCTATCATCATCGGCACCATCCAGTTAGCCAGTCCGGTAAAGGCCGGCATGACGGCACCGAATACCATGATAAGACCATGAACCGTAGTCATCTGATTGAAAAAATGCGGATCGACCAACTGCAGCCCGGGCTGGAACAACTCGGCACGTATAACCATTGCCATAGAGCCGCCGATCAAAAACATGATCAGCGAAAATACCAGATAGAGCGTCCCTATATCTTTGTGATTGGTGGTATAAAGCCAGCGCTTTATACCTCCGGGGGCATGATGGGCGCTATGCCCCTGCTCATGTTCAACGACTGAAATGCTCATTGGGCCGCCTCCTCTGTTGTTGTTCTTGCTTGCACCTGATTCGGCTGAACCAGATCGCCCGTATCGTTACCCCAGGCATTGCGTTCATAGGTAATGACCGCGGCCAGCTGCTTCAGCGACAACTGCTTTGAAAATGCCTGCATTGCTGTACCGGGCTTTCCGTGTAACACGATGTCTATATGGTCGTTGACGGCTCCGGTTGCGATGGCACTTCCCTTCAGCGCGGGGAAAGCACCGGGCAACCCGGTTCCCGCTACTTGGTGACAGGCCGCACAGGAAGCCACATAAACCTGTTCGCCAAGGGACATCAGCTCATCTTTTGACAATGTCTGATCAAGCAGGGCCGCATCGGCGGCAGCTTCCTGTTGTTTAGCTTGCTTGGCGTCGGCAAGCCAGGCGTCAAATTCTTCAGGCGACTTGGCCTCGACCACTACAGGCATAAAGCCGTGGTCTTTACCGCACAACTCTGCACACTGGCCGCGGTAGATGCCGGGCTGGTTAACGCGAGTCCAGGCTTCATTGATAAAACCCGGGTTGGCATCTTTTTTTATCGCAAAGTCAGGCACCCACCAGGAGTGGATCACGTCATCCGAGGTCATCAGAAAACGCACCTTACGACCTGCGGGTATCACCAAGGGCTTGTCTACCTCAAGCAGGTAGTGCTCGCCCTTGCTTTCCTTATTGGCAATTTGCTCCCCTGGCGTCGCCAGCAGGGAGTAAAATTCGATACCCTGGCCCATGTACTCATAGTGCCATTTCCATTGTGAACCTGTAATTTTGATGGTCAGATCCGATTTCGAGGTGTCTTCCATGGCAATCAATGCCTTGGTTGCAGGAACCGCCATGAAAATCAAAATAAGGAACGGAATGGCCGTCCACATAATTTCGACCTTAGTACTTTCGTGGAATTGGGCAGCAACCGCCCCTTTGGACTTACGGTGGTGTATCAGGGCCCAAAACATCGCCCCAAAAACAACAACCCCAATCGCGCAACAAATCAGAAATATTGTCATATGCAACTGGTATACATTTTCACTTATATCCGTCACCCCTTGGCGCAGGTTGTATGCACTGTTGGCATACAGGCAACCAGGTAGCAACAGTATAAGCCACAAGGCAGAGCGAACTTTACCCATGTGACGTCTCCTTCGATGCTATTGCAATGTTTGCAAAGCGAAAAGGCAGTACAGCTCAGAGCCAATTCAGCATTGTTATTTTTAATATTCAGGCACGCACCAGATGGAACTACTTAACCTATTGCGGGAAAAGAAGAATCCACTGTGACAGAGTGCCATTCGGCATTTTTATAAGTGCTCTAGATTAACCAAATAGACAAAAAATAGCCGATGTGCAAGTTTTTTGAAAAAGTAAGTTGTCGATGATAAAGGGAAATAACAGAGAAAATCAGAAGGTTAAAATAGATAAGGGGGAAAAAAGAAAACGGGGAAAAGAGCCCTAAACTCAGTAAATACGGGCTCTTTACAGCTAGGTTATTTACATCCAGTCGGCATTTCGAATAACACCGACAGCTAATCCCTCAATACTGAAGGCATCATGTTCCAAGTCGACCTCGATTGGCGAAAACTCCTCGTTTTCCGCATGCAGCAATACCTTGCGTCCCTTCTTCTCAAGCCGTTTGACGGTCACATCATCATCCACCCGAGCTACAACAACCTGACCGTTTTCCGCTACTTGCGTTTTGTGCACGGCTAACAGATCACCGTCCAGGATACCAATGTCCTTCATACTCATCCCGTTGACTCGTAAAAGGAAATCCGCGGAAGGGCGGAAAAGGTGCGCGTCGATCTGGTAATGATCCTCGATATGCTCTTGCGCCAGAATAGGGCTTCCCGCCGCAACGCGGCCGATTAGGGGCAATCCCAACTGTTCCGGTTCATCTTCTTCAACCAGTTGAATACCGCGACTTGCGCCCGGCTTCATTTTAATAACGCCCTTTTTCGCCAGCGCCTTGAGGTGTTCCTCGGCGGCATTGGCGCTTTTAAACCCCAGTGTTTCGGCAATTTCGGCGCGTGTGGGCGGCATTCCGGTGTCTTTGATAAAAACCTTTATCAACTCCAGAATCTGGCTTTGGCGATTAGTTAACGGGCGCATACAACTGGTTTTCCATACAGTACATTTAACTGTGAGTATATACAGTTAAATGAAAATCGCAAATGTAATTAGCTGGAAAATCGACACTTAGTTATAATTTTTGGATTGGTTTGTAAATTGACACAGCAATTATGAAACTCTACATATTCGAACATTGCCCGTATTGCGTTAAGGCAATGATGATCGCCAACCACTTGGGAATAGAA
This sequence comes from Pseudoalteromonas sp., assembly GCA_050288805.1. GTDB lineage: Bacteria > Pseudomonadota > Gammaproteobacteria > Enterobacterales > Alteromonadaceae > Pseudoalteromonas. Next base: position 1,421 of record JBNKEN010000022.1, on the reverse strand, counting down.
CTTAGCCTTGAGTATTTGCTTAACGACGAAGAAGATATTCCGAAACAACTGATCGGCGAAAAAATGGTCCCCATTCTGCTATATGACGACGGCAGTGCCATCGGCGAGAGCCTGGACATTGCAAGTTACTTTGCAGACAGCAAAAATGTTAATCTCGCGTTGGGTGAACACTTTGAAACGGTTAATCTGTGGGTATCCAAGCATTTCGATCTGCTGCTGCACCTCACGATACCCCGATGGCCGATGCTTGAATTGCCGGAGTTTGCGACACGCGATGCCGTGCTTTACTTTGTTGAAAAGAAAGAGGCTCTCTTGGGAAAAACATTCGAAACACTGCTTGATAATTCTGAACACCTGATCGAAAAAATGGAATCAGCCTTCGAGGAATTAAGCTGGGTCGAGCCTGGTAAACCACTGTCCTGGCAAGATGTTAACCTCTATCCATTCCTACGAAATCTTACGGTTGTAAAGGGGTTAAACCTACCTGACAACCTGAAACGCTATACGGAAGATCTCAGCAAACGTTGTAACATTAAAGATTTCACCAAATTAGCTAGTTAGTTAACACAGGAACCATGATGAGTATTTGGTTTAAACCCGTCACCTTAGAAGATTGTCGACGCCTTGATATGGGGATATCAGGGCGGGGCACATTAATGAAAACGCTCGGTATAGAAATGATCGAAATAGGCGAAGATTTCCTCGTTGCGACCATGCCCGCAACGCCGGCCCATCATAACCCCATAGGGATGGTGCACGGAGGCGCCAATGTAGCATTAGCAGAAACCGTCGCCAGCTACGCTGCCAACTTTGTCGTCGATTTCGAACGTTTTTATTGCGTAGGCCAAGAGATCAACGCCAATCATCTTAAGGCATCGCGCAACGGCATCCTGACTGCAATAGCAAAACCATTCCACTTGGGAAAGAGAACCTCGGTCTGGGATGTCCGTATCACTAACAGCCGCCATGAGCTGTGCTGTGTCGCACGCATGACGGCCGCTGTCGTGGAACGAAAACATATGTAACGCTTTTTATTCTTATCAGCTCAACAGGCGCATTACAGCAGAGCATAGAAGTCGAAGCATCAAACCCGTAAACGCAAAAAACCGGCTCAATGAGCGGGTTTCGATGTGAAGGGATCCACGAGTGCCGTGATGCCATGGATGGCAAGGAACAGCCTTTAATTAAGCGCCCGACAAGGGTCTGGGGACTCGCAGAGCTCACCCAGTTCAGCCGGGCCGAAGTGAAACTCTTCACTTCGTCTGTTAACCGGCTTCACCCTGCTTTACTCCGGGCTGTCCTGCCCTCCGCCCTTCGGCGTTCCACCGAGATTTGCTGGAACAAATCAGAATGACGTCAGTCCGCCCCTTGCGGGTGAACCACATGGATGTGGTGAATAATGTGATTCCCGATATTTTTGT
>JBNKEN010000021.1:0-3438 GCA_050288805.1 Pseudoalteromonas sp. | reverse complement strand
TGTCGAGACCCATTTCATTGATGGCCAGCATGGTCACCATGGCGAAGGCTTCGTTGATTTCCCACAGGTCGACATCGTTCTTATCCCAACCTGCCTTATCCAGCAGTTTGTTCATGGCGCCAACCGGGGCCAGGGTAAATTCGCTCGGAGCCTGAGAATGCGTGGTATGGGCAACGATACGGCAAAGCGGCGCAAGTCCTTGCGCCTTGGCGTCGGATTCACGCATCAGCACCAGTGCGGCGCCGCCGTCGGAGATAGACGACGAGTTAGCCGCCGTGATGGTGCCGTCTTTTTTAAAGGCCGGACGCAGTGAAGGAATTTTTTCAGGACGCGCATTGCCCGGCTGTTCATCGATCGAAACCAACGTCTCACCGGCACGGCTTACCACCGTCTGCGGCGCAATTTCATTTTCGAATGAGCCGTTAGCAATAGCGGCTTTGGCCTTTTCCAGTGAGTTAAGGGCGAAGTTGTCCATCTGCTCGCGATCGATACCGTATTGATCGGCCGTGTCTTGGGCAAAACAGCCCATCGCCAGCTTATCGTACGCATCTTCCAGACCGTCCATCATCATATGATCTTTGATGGCGCCGTGGCCCATACGGTAACCGCCACGCGCTTTTTCAAGCATGTAAGGTGCATTGGTCATGCTTTCCATACCGCCTGCAACCACCACATTGACCGAACCCGATTTGATCAGATCGTTGGCAAACATCGCCGCTTTAAGGCCTGAACCGCACACCTTGTTGATGGTCGTCGCACCGGTAGCACGCTCAAGACCCGCCTTTAGCATGGCCTGACGCGCAGGAGCCTGACCCAGTGCGCCGGGCAGTACACAACCCATGATCACTTCGTCTATGCTTTCTTTAGCAATACCTGCGCTTTCTACGGCGGCCTTGATGGCGGTCGCGCCCAGGTCGGTTGCGCTGACATCGGACAAAGCGCCCATAAAACCGCCCATAGGCGTACGTTTTGCTGCTACGATAACGACGGCGTCATTATTTGTGGACATAATTCGAATCTCCTGAACTCATTTTGTATGAGGATACATAATATTTACGTTTACGCCAACGTAAATCTAAAATCAACATTTGCCGACCAGTCACAGGTGTAAAGCCAACCTACCACCTCTCCTGCATCTTCAGTCACACCCCACAATCTGCGCGGCCTTAAGGACGATTTAGCGAATTTAACCTTAATTAACGTCGACTTTATAGACACAGCTTTACCTTTACGTAAACTTCACTTATATTGACTAAATCCGAATGAGGTATAGTCGATGATGAATCAAGAAACAACCGAACAAACCTTTAGTATCAGCGATCTGGCTAAAGAGTTTGACATTACCACACGAAGCATTCGCTTTTATGAAGATCAGGGTTTGATCACACCTAAACGCAACGGACAGACCCGCATCTATTCTAAGCGGGACAAGGTGCGCCTGAAGCTGATACTGCGGGGTAAGCGTCTCGGTTTCACCCTCGCCGAAACCGGACGGCTTTTCGAGTTGTACGACGCCGATAAGTCCAGCGCCAAACAGTTGGTTACCATGCTGGAACTGGTCGAAGAAAAGAAAGCCCACCTTATTCAGCAAATGGACGATATCAAAGTGGTGTTGATGGAACTTTCCACCGCCGAACGCCGCTGCCGCGACACCCTAAAGAATTTAGAAGAATAACCCTTCCACAGGACACAAACTTATGAGCACTATCTCTCTCTATAAAGAAATGAACTTTGGCCTTGGCGAAACTGCCGACATGATCCGCGATCACGTTAACAGCTTCGCGAGCGCAGAAATTGCACCGCTGGCTGAAAAGACCGACCACGACAACGCCTTCCCCAACGAACTTTGGCCGAAACTCGGTGAAATGGGCCTCTTGGGCATGACGGTCAGCGAAGAATTCGGCGGTGCGGGCCTCGGTTACCTGGAGCACGTGATCGCGATGGAAGAGATCAGCCGCGCCAGCGCCTCTATCGGCCTCAGCTACGGTGCTCATTCTAACCTGTGTGTTAACCAGATCTTCCGTAACGGTACCCAAGCACAAAAAGAAAAATACCTGCCTAAGCTGGTCAGCGGCGAGCATATCGGCGCGCTGGCGATGAGCGAGCCGAACGCCGGTTCCGACGTGGTTTCCATGCGCCTGAAGGCAGAAAAGCGCGGCGACAAATACGTGCTTAACGGCAACAAGATGTGGATCACCAACGGTCCGGACGCCCACACCTATGTGATTTACGCGAAAACCGACCTCACCGCAGGCCCGCGCGGCATCACCGCCTTTATCGTAGAACGCGACTTCCCGGGCTTCAGCCAGGCGCAGAAACTCGACAAACTGGGTATGCGCGGTTCAAACACCTGTGAGCTGGTGTTCGAAAACTGCGAAGTACCGGAAGAAAACATTCTCGGCGGCCTCAACGAGGGCGTTAAGGTACTGATGAGCGGCCTGGATTACGAACGCGCCGTATTGGCGGCGGGCCCGCTGGGTATCATGCAGGCCTGTATGGATATCGTTGTCCCTTATATCCACGAGCGTAAACAGTTCGATACGCCTATCGGTCAGTTCCAGCTGATCCAGGGCAAAATCGCCGATATGTACACGCAAATGAACGCGGCCCGTTCATACGTTTACACCGTTGCGCGCGCCTGTGACCGCGGTGAAACCACCCGTAAAGACGCCGCGGGCGCCATTCTTTATGCAGCGGAACTGGCGACCAAAATGGCCCTCGACGCGATTCAGATCCTGGGCGGCAACGGCTACATCAACGAATACGCCACCGGCCGACTGCTGCGCGACGCCAAACTGTATGAAATCGGCGCCGGCACCTCAGAGATCCGCCGCATGCTGATCGGCCGCGAGCTGTTTAACGAAAGCCGTTAAGGGTCGCACGCATGACGATTATCAATTCAAAGGTGAATCCGCACGACCCGACGTTCGTGCAGAATAAACTCAATATGGCCACCCTGGTGGCCGATTTACAGCAAAAGGTCGCCGAAATCTGTCAGGGCGGCGGCGACGCCTCCGTTGAGCGTCACCGCAGCCGCGGCAAGCTGTTCGTCCGTGACCGCATCAACACCCTGCTCGACGAAGGCTCACCGTTTCTTGAGATTTCACAATTTGCGGCCTATGGCGTTTATAAGGACACCATCCCTGCCGCCGGTGTCGTTGCCGGTATCGGCCGTGTCAAGGGCGTCGAATGCATGATCATCGCCAACGATGCGACGGTTAAGGGCGGCACCTACTTTCCGCTGACGGTGAAAAAGCACCTTCGCGCCCAGGATATCGCCGAACGTTGCCACCTGCCCTGTATTTACCTGGTCGACTCCGGCGGCGCCAACCTGCCGGAACAGGACGAGGTATTCCCGGACAAACTGCACTTCGGTCGTATTTTCTACAACCAGGCACGCATGTCTGCCAAGGGCATACCGCAGGTTGCCGTGGTAAT